>NZ_JBHTVC010000010.1:0-98443 GCF_042793275.1 Isoptericola sp. NPDC056578 | reverse complement strand
AACGGGGACTGTTCGTCGACGAACAGTCCCCGTTCTCGCGCTCACCACACCTACGAGGCGGGGATCCCGTCGTTGCGCAGCGGCACCGGCTGCGGCTCGACCTCGGTCACCTTCCCGCTCCCGACGGCGTAGGTCGCGCCGACGTAGTCCTGCACGCCGTCGGCCACGGTCGTGATGCCGACGCCGTCGAACGCGGAGTGGTCCTCCGGACCGAACATGAGCGGCAGGATGCCGTTGCCCTCGAGCCCGCCCGACTCGACGGCCTCGACCAGGCCCTCGCGCGTGGGCTCCTCGCCCGCGCGGGCCAGCGCCTCGGCGAACAGGTAGCCGACGCTCATGCCGTACACGGTGTTGCCGTCGAACCGCGCGCCGTCGTTGTACTCGTCGTTGATCTGCCGGAACAGCTCGACCCACTCGCCGTCCGGGCCGAAGGGCAGGTAGTTCGCGCTGACGAAGCCCTGCAGCAGGGCGGGCGCCACGTCCTCGCCCAGCAGCTCGACGAGCGTGGGGTAGTCGCCGCCCGACGACGACGCCAGCCAGCGCGGGCTCCAGCCCATCTTCGCGGCCGTGCCGACCGCGAGCGCCGTGAAGCCGTTGACCGTCGCGAGCAGGACGCTCTCGCACCCGGCGGCTTGCAGGGCACCCATCTGCGCGGTGACGTCCTGGTTCGACGTCGAGTACGTCTCGTGGGCGGTGACGCCGTCCGCGCCGAGGGCGAGCTCCACACCCTCGAGGAACTCCTCGCCGAAGTCGTCGTCCTGCCCGAAGACGCAGACCTTGCTGCCGGCGTGCTCGTCGGCGGTGTACTGCGCCAGCGCGGCACCCTCGACCACGTAGTCGGCGTTGAAGCCGAACGTGTTCGGGTGCCCCTCGGGGTCGTCCCACAGGGTGCTGCCGGAGGCGACGAAGAGGTCGGGCACGTCGTTCTGGTCGAGGTAGTCGAGCACGGACGCGTGCGTCGGCGTGCCGAGCCCGCCGAGCAGGGCGAACACCTGGTCCTCCTGCACGAGCTCGCGGACCACGGTCTGGGTGTTCGCGGGGTTGTAGCCGTCGTCCTTGACCACGTACTCGATCGAGCGGCCGTGGACGCCGCCGTGGTCGTTGACGTACTCGAAGTAGGCCTTCGTGGCCGCCGAGATCGACGCGTACCCGGCGGCGGCCGGGCCCGTCAGCGGCTGGTGCGTGCCGACCGTGACGGTGTCGTCGCTGATGCCGGGGGCCGCGGCGGCCGGCGTGCTGCAGCCGGCGAGGGCCAGGCACGCGACGACGGACGCCGCGGCGACGCCGGCGGTGGTACCGGCGGTGGCGGTGCGGGGATTCCGCATGGGGGTCACCTCTCTGTGGGTTGTGGCAGGGTCGCGGGCGCATCGGTGCGGCCGCGACGTCGCGAGGGGAGGACGTGGGGTCGGCGGCGGGCCGCGGCGCGGGCGAGGCCGCCCGGCCAGGCCAGCGTCACGACGATCAGCAGGGCGCCGAAGACCAGCACGGCGAGGTTGCCGGACAGTCGCTGCTCGAGGTCCGCGGGGACGCCCACGGCGCCGGTGACGGTGTCGACGAGCCACGGCAGCAGCACGACCAGCGCCGCGCCGGCGGCCGCACCGCCGAGGCTGCCGAGCCCGCCCACGACCGCGGCCACGACGAGCAGCAGCGAGAACGCGAGGTCGTAGCGACCGGGGCCGACCGACTGCGTGACGAGGCACAGGACGGCGCCGCCGAGCCCGGCGGCGAGCGAGCTCGCGACGAACGCGCCCACCTTGACGCGCGCGGGCGACACCCCGGAGAGCCTGGCCGCGGTCTCGTCGCCGTGCACCGCCCGCATGCGCAGGCCCGCGTGGCCGGAGCGCAGCACGGCCAGCGGCGTGACGGCGAGCGCGGCCACGACGATCGCCACCCAGGCGTGCCACTGCTCCACGACGACGAGGCGGGACAGCGCGTCGGGCACGCCCTCGAACGGGACCGCCAGGCCCTGGTCGCCGCCGAGCGCCGGCACCTGCGCCGTGAGGGCGGGCAGCGCGACGACCATGGCGAGCGTCAGCCCGGCCAGATAGGGCCCGCGCAGGCGCGCGCCGGCCAGGCCGAGCAGCCCGCCCACCGCGCCCGACGCGAGCAGCGCGCCGACCAGCCCCAGGACGACGCGCGCCGCGCCGGCCGTGCCGTCGCCGTCGAGACCGGCACCGGCGACCGCGTTCACAGTGAGGGCGTAGCCGTAGCCGCCCGCCGCCATGAGCACGGCGTGCCCGAGGGAGAGCTGGCCGGTGAGTCCCACGAGGAGCGTGAGGCCCGCCGTCGCGCAGAAGGTCGCGGCGACGACGGCGAGCTGGTAGTTGCGGTACGGGTCGAGCAGGAACGTGGCGGCGACCGCCAGCAGGGTCAGCACGGCCGCACGCACCAGGATCCGCTGGGTGCGGGTGAGTCTCCGGGGAGCCTCAGGGGCGGGGCGCGGGACGGTGCGGCGTGCGTCGCGCACGGCGGCCTCCTCGGTCTCGGCGGGTCTCGTGGCGGTCATGCGGCACGCACCTGGGCGGCCGCGAAGATCCCGCCGGGCCGCACCAGCAGCACCAGCGTGAGCAGGGCGAGGACGGCGAGCGGGGCGACGCCGGCGCCGAGGTACCCGGTGACGAGGCTGACGAGCACCCCCACCAGGACCCCGCCGACCAGGGCCCCGGTCGGCGAGTCGAGCCCGCCCAGGACGGCGACGGTGAACGCGTGCACGAAGAGCAGGTCGGCGGAGTGGGCGTTGAGGCCGAGCTCGGTGGGCACGAGCAGCAGGGCCGCGAGCGCCGCGACGGCGCCCGACAGCGCCCAGCCGAGGGTGACCATGCGCGGCACGCGCACGCCCAGCAGCCGGGAGACCTCGGGCGCCGCTGCCGACGCCCGCAGCTGCAGGCCCAGCGACGTGCCGTTGAACAGCCACGCCAGCAGCCCGACCACCGCCAGCGCCACGGTCAGCACGAACAGGTCGTACGGCGAGAGCAGGGGGACGCCGCCCACGACGAACGGGCGCTCGTCGAACGGCGCGGCCATCGGCCGGTGCCGGGGGCCGAAGGCGATCCCGAGCGCCGACTGCAGCACCATGACGAGCCCGATCGCGACGATCATCCCGGGCAGCGGGCTGCCCTGCGGCACGCGCCGCATCAGGCCGCGCTCCACCGCCGCGTTCAGCGCGGCCCCGGCGAGGAGCGCGGCGGCCAGCCCCGCCCAGAAGGACCCCGTCGCGCCGGTGACGGCGAACGCGGCGAAGACGGCGACGGTGGCGACGGCGGCCTGGGCGAAGTTCACGAGGCGGGCGGCGCGCCAGACGATCACGAGGGACAGCGCGAAGAGCGCGACGACGAGCCCCCGGGCGAGCCCGGTGGCGAGGAGGAAGACGAGTCGGTCCATGGGGAGCCTCTCTCGGGGACGCAGGTCGGGTGCCGGTCGGTGCCGGTCGGTGCCGGTCAGAAGCCCAGGTAGGCGTGGCGGAGGGCGGGGTCCCCGGCGAGCTCGGCGGCAGGGGCCTCGGCCACCACCGCCCCGAGGCTGAGCACGACGCCGCGGTCGGCGATCGACAGGGCGCTCGTGACGTTCTGCTCGGCGAGCAGCACCGTCAGGCCGGTCTCCCGCGCCGTGGCGCGCAGCACGCCCATGAGCTGCGCGACGACGCGCGGCGCGAGGCCGAGCGACGGCTCGTCCAGGAGCAGCACGCGCGGCCGGGCGAGCAGGGCGCGGCCGAGCGCCAGCATCTGACGCTCGCCCCCGGAGAGCTGGTGCCCGAGGCTCGCCCGGCGGCGCGCGAGCGGCTCGAACAGGTCGTAGGTGCGGGCGACCGCGGCGCGGCGTGCGGCACGCCCCGGGTGGCACCACAGGGCGCCGAGGTGGAGGTTCTCGTCCACGGTCAGCTCGGTCACGACGCTGCGCCCCTCGGGGACCTGGGCCAGCCCGCGGCGGGCGCGGTCCTCGACGCTCAGGGCGGTGAGGTCGGCGCCGTCGAGCAGGACCCGCCCCGCCCGCGGCGCCGTGAGGCCCGAGAGCGA
The DNA here is from genome assembly GCF_042793275.1 of Isoptericola sp. NPDC056578. Taxonomy (NCBI): domain Bacteria; kingdom Bacillati; phylum Actinomycetota; class Actinomycetes; order Micrococcales; family Promicromonosporaceae; genus Isoptericola; species Isoptericola sp. NPDC056578. The sequence continues at coordinate 94,430 of NZ_JBHTVC010000010.1, read as the reverse complement.
CCGCAGCAGGGTCGTCTTGCCGGCGCCGTTCGCCCCGAGCAGGGCGACGACCTCGCCCGGGGCGACGGCGAGCGCGAGGCCGTCCAGCACGGGCGCGCCGGCATAGCCCACGGTCAGGCCCTCGACGGCCAGGGCGGCGGTCACGCGGCCTCCAGCCCGAGGTAGGCCGCCTCGACGGCAGGGTCGGCGCGCACCTCGTCGGGCGTCCCGCTCGCGACGACTCGCCCGAAGTCGAGCACGACCACCCGGTCGGCCACGGCCATGACGAAGTCGACGTGGTGCTCGACCAGGAGCACCGCACAGCCGTCCGCCACGACGTCGCGCACGACGTCGGCGAGGGCGTCCACGTCGTCCGCCCCGAGGCCGCCGGCGGGCTCGTCGAGCAGCAGGAGGCGCGGGCGCGCCACGAGCGCGCGGGCGAGCGCCACCCGTTTGCGCACGGGGTAGGGCAGGGCGTCGACCGGGGTGCCGGCGGCACCGGTGAGGTCGAGCCGGGCGAGCGCGGCCGACGCGGCGTCGGCGGCGTCGGCGGCTCCGGCCACCGGTACCAGGACGTTCTCGAGCACCGTGAGCCCCGCGAAGAGGCCGAGGCCCTGGAGCGTGCGTGCGAGCCCGCGCTCGAGCAGCCGGGACGGGGACGCGGGCGCGGGGCGCCCGTCGAGGCGGATGTCACCCGCGGAGGGCCGCACCAGGCCGCACACCGCGTTGAAGACGGTGGTCTTGCCCGCGCCGTTCGGACCGATCAGGGCGACGGTCTCGGCGCCCTGACCGGCCTCCCCGTCGGCACGGGCGGACGGGTCGCCCACCGTGAGGTCGACGCCGTCGAGGGCGGTCAGGCCGCCGAAGGTCACGGTGAGGCCGGACACCTCCAGGCGCGGGTGGGCCGCGGGGGTGGTGGGTGCGGGGCCGGGAGCTCCCGGGCTGGGATCGGACGCGGGGATACGGCGGGACATCGGCACCTCTTCGTGTCGGGTGGTGCCACGCTAGCCGATAAACCGACTGGCCGGTATGCCTCGTCGAGACATTCTTCAGAATGTTGCAAGGCCGTGACGTCCGACGCCCGGGACGGGCGCCAGGACGCTCAGACGCCCGCGGTGAGCCCCCCGTCCACGACGAGCTCCGTGCCCGTGAGATACGCCGACGCGTCGCTCGCGAGGAACACCACGGCGCCCGCGACGTCGTCCGGCACGGCCGCACGGCCGATCGGGATCGGCACCGCGTCCGTGTCGATGCGCGTGGTCATCTCCGTGCGCACGAGGCCCGGGTGCACGGAGTTCACCCGGATCCCGTCGCGCCCCAGCTCGACCGCGAGCGACTTGGTCAGCCCGCGCACGCCGAACTTGGAGGCCACGTACCCGTGCAGCCGCTCCCCGCCCCGCAGCCCCTCGACCGACGACACGTTGACGACCGACCCGCCGCCGGCCGCCTTCATCACCGGGACGACCGTGCGGCAACCCAGGAACGTCCCGGTGAGGTTCACTGCGATCACGGCGTCCCACTTGGCCGTGGAGTAGTGCTCGATGGGGGCGGAGTTGGCGATGCCGGCGTTGTTCACCAGCACGTCCACGCCCCCGAACGCCTCGACCGTGGCCGCGACCGCCTCCGCCCAGCCCGCCTCGTCCGTCACGTCGAGGCGGACGTACCGCGCCCGGTCGCCGAGGCCGGTCGCGAGGGCCGCGCCCTCGTCGTCGAGCACGTCCGCGACGACCACGGCGGCGCCCGCCGCGTGCAGGGCGCGGACGTACGCCGCACCGAGGCCGCGGGCGCCGCCCGTGACGAGCGCGACCCGCCCCTCGAGCGGGCGGTCGGGGGCGGTCGGGACGGCACGAGCGGACATGGGGTTCCTCCGGGTCGGGTGCGAGGGAGAGCGGCCTTCCGGCCCGCGATCCGTGGCGGCATCCGGTCGGTTGCCGCGACGGGTCGCGTGCTGGAAGGCCTCGGGGTGGGGGTTCCGTCAGTCGGCGACGCGGACGACGAGACGGCCGGTCGTGGTGCCGCCGGCGAGGCGTTGCACGGCGGCGGGGGCGTCCTCGAAGGGCACGACGTCGGCGACGACGGGCCGCACGGCGCCCTCGGCTGCGAGGCGCGCGAGGGCGTCGTGCGCCGCGTCGACCAGCTCGGGGCGGCGCTGCTGGTAGAGCGCCCAGTGCAGGCCGAGCACGTCGTAGTTCTTCACGAGGGCGTGGTTGGCGCGCACCCGGGGGACGTCCCCGCTCGCGAAGCCGACGACGACGATCCGCCCCTCGAAGGCGATGCACCGCGTCGACTGCTCGAACGCCGTGCCCCCGACCGGGTCGACGACCACGTCGGCGCCCGCGCCACCGGTGAGCTCCTTGACCTGGGCGGCCAGGTCGGCGCCGCGCACGAGGACGTGGTGCGCGCCGGCGGCCGTCGCGACGGCCGCCTTCGCCGGGCTGCCCACGACGGCGATCACCCGGGCCCCCGCCGCGATCCCGAGCTGCACCGCCGCGGTCCCGACACCGCCGGCCGCGGCGTGCACCAGCAGGCGCTCCCCCGGCCGGATCCGGGCCTTGCGGTGCAGCGCGAACCACGCCGTCTGGTAGGCGATCGTCAGCGCGGCCGCCTCGGCGTCGCCCAGCCCCTCGGGTGCCGGGCGCACCGCGGCGGCGGGCAGCACCGCCAGCTCGGACAGCACACCGATGGCGGAGCCCACGACCCGCACGCCCGGCGCCAGGCCGCGGTCGCCGGCCGCGACCCCCTCGCCGAGCGCCACGACGTCGCCGCACAGCTCGATGCCGGGCACGAACGGCGGCTCGGGCCGGACCTGGTACTCGCCGCGGGCCAGCAGGACGTCGGGGAAGTTCACCGCCACGGCGCGCACCCGGACGAGCACCTCCCCCTCCCCCGGCACGGGCGCGGGCACCTCGTCGAGCCGCAGCACCTCCGTGGGCTCGCCGGGGCCGGTCACCCGCCAGGCGCGCATCGTCGGCGCCGCCTCGCGGAGCCCTGGTCCGGCGGCCTTCGTGCGGGAGCGGGCGGGGGTCGTGCCGGGCAGCGTCGTCATCGTCGCTCTCGTCTCGTCGGTGTCGTGCCCGCCCGGTCGTCGGCGCCGCGGCAGGCGTGGTCAGGCCGCGGGGGTCCGGATCCCACGCAGGAAGAGCTCGGTGAGCTGGTGGGCCACCTCGGACTTGGTCTCGGGGCCCTCGGGCGAGTACCAGTGCGACAGGTAGTGCACGTCGCTGAAGAAGTGCGCCACCAGCAGCGGCCGCGGCACGTCGGTGCGGAAGACGCCCTCGTCCTGGCCGCGGCGCAGGAGCCTCGCGAACTCGTCGTGGTACTCGCGCCGCCGCTGCGTGACCTCCTTGAGCCGCGGCTCGGTGAGCATGTGCATGCTGCGGAAGAAGACGGTGCCCTCCGGGAGGAAGTCGATCGACGTCTCGACGACGTCGACGCACACGGCCCGGACGACGTCCTCGACCGGCCCGCCCGCGGCGACGATCTCGTCGAGGTGGGCCTTCTGCAGCGCCAGCATGCGGTCGTAGACGGCGAACAGCAGGTCGTCCTTGGACTGGAAGTAGTGGTACATGGCGCCCTTGGTGACGCCCGCGGCCTCGACGATCTGCTGCACGCTGGTGGTGGCGTACCCCTGCGTGGCGAACAGGTCCAGGGCGGCCGCGGTGACCCGGTCGGCGACGTTCGTGCTCTTCATGCCCCCATCCTTCACCCGACGGGCGCGATGCTCGCGCCGCCGTCGATCCGGAGCGTCTGGCCGGTCACCCACGCCGCGTCGTCCGAGAGCAGGAAGGCGACCGGGCCGGCGACGTCGTCGGGCTCGCCGAGCCGCGCGAGGGGGTAGCGCTCGACCACGCGCTCCTCGTGCCCCTCGTAGAGCGCGCGGGAGAACCGCGTCCTCACGACGGCCGGCGCGACGGCGTTGACCCGGATCGCGGGCGCCAGCTCCTGGGCGAGCTGCTGCGTGAGGTTGATGAGGGCGGCCTTGGACGCGCCGTAGAAGGCGATGTTCGGGCTGGACGACGTCCCGGAGATCGACGCGACGTTCACGACCGACCGGATCGGCCCGCCGGCGACGGCGTCGCGGGTCCACTCGAGCGCGGACACGACGTTGACCTCGAGGATCTTGCGCGCGACGCCCGGGTCCACCTCGAGCGCGGGCCCCCACGCCGGGTTGATGCCCGCGTTGTTGACGAGGTGGTCCAGGCGCCCGTGACGCGCGGCGACGTGGGCGAGGACGGCCCCGCGGTGCTCGGGGTCGTCCACGCGGCCCGCCACCCCCGAGGCGCGCTCGGGCCCGAGGGCCGCGACGGCCTCGTCGAGCGCCTCCTGCTTGCGCCCGGTGACGACGACCGCGCAGCCCTCGTCCACGAGGCGCCGGGCGACGGCCAGCCCGATGCCCCGGCTGCCACCGGTGACCAGCGCGACCCTGCCCGTGAACCTGCCCGTGGACCTGCCCGTGGAGCTGCCCGTGGAGCTGTCGACCGAACCCACCATCGCCTCCTCGCGACCTCCGTCGACGACCGAACGTACCGTCCAGTCGGTTTGCGCGAGCACCGTACCACGGCGCGCCCGCGTTGCGTCCTGGCCAGCACCGCGGGCGGTCGGGCAGCATGACCCCCATGACTGGCCAGGACTTCGATCGACCGCTGCCCCCGGACCCGTACTCGCTGCTCCCCGTCCCCGCGACGTTCACGCTCAAGAGCGCCGACGTCACCGACGGCGAGCCGCTCGCCGTCGACTTCAGCGTCGACGGCGCCGACGAGTCGCCCCACCTCGCGTGGTCGGGCGCGCCGGCCGCGACGCGGTCGTTCGTGGTGAGCTGCTTCGACCCGGACGCCCCCACGCCGTCGGGCTACTGGCACTGGACCGCCGTCGACGTCCCCGCGGACATGACCTCGCTGGAGCGCGGCGCGGGCGCCGTGGGCGGGGCAGCCCTCCCCGCCGGGGCGTTCCACGTGCCGAGCGACGGCGGGCGGCTCGGCTTCGAGGGCGCCGGCCCGCCGCCCGGCGACCACCCGCATCGCTACGTCTTCGCGGTGCACGCGCTCGACGTCCCGTCGCTCGGCCTGTCCGAGGCGAACAGCGCGGTGCACGTCGCGTTCAACGTCTACTTCCACGTCGTCGCGCGCGCCACGCTCACGACGACCTTCCGCCGGTGAGCGGCGCGACGACGCCCGGGTCGCGACCGGGACTCCCGACGCTCGGCGACCTGACGTGGGCGCCCGCGCTCGACCGCCCCGACCTGCTCGCGCCGCCCGTCGCCGACGCGCTGCGCGCCTGGGCCGCGCGGGACGACCGCGTCGACGGGTCGGTCGCCGTCACCGGGATCGACCCCGACCACGCGGACACGGCCACGCTGAACGACCAGCACGGCCTGCCGCCCGAGGCCTCCGCCAACTGCGTCGTCGTCGCGGGCCGGCGCGGCGACGTCGAGCGGGTCGCCGCGTGCGTCGTCACCGCGGCCACGTTCGCCGACGTCAACACGCGCGTGCGCAAGCTGCTCGACGCCCGCAAGGCGTCGTTCCTGCCCATGGACCGCGCGACCAGCGAGTCCGGGATGGAGTACGGCGGCATCACCCCGGTGGGCCTGCCCGCCGGGTGGCGGGTGCTCGTCGACTCCCGTTTCGCCGCGCCGGGTGCGCTCGCGCTCATGGGCTCCGGGGTGCGGCGGTCCAAGCTGCTCATGCCCGGCGAGCTCCTCTGCGCGATGCCGGGCGTCGAGGTCGTCGACGGGCTCGGCGTCTCCCGGTGACCGCCCGCTGACGGCGTCTCAGATGCCGGTGCGTCGGATGCCTCGTTGGTAGGATCGCCAGCTGCCCCGGGCCGCACCGGAACGCCCTCGACCACACTCCTGGAGAGCTCCCTTGTCGCAGCACCGGACGGACGACGCGGCCCTGCCGGACGGCGTCCGGCCGCTGACCGCGGACGATCCCCAGGAGCTCGGCGGGCACCGCCTCCTGGGCCGGATCGGGCGCGGCGGCATGGGCATGGTCTACCTCGCCACGATGCGCAGCGGCCGGCGCCTGGCGATCAAGGTGATCCGCGACGAGTATGCCGAGGACCCCGAGTTCCGCGCCCGGTTCGAGCGCGAGATCACGGCGGCGCTCCGCGTGCGCGGCCCGTTCCTCGCGGCCCTCATCGACGCCGACCTCACGTCGGCGACGCCGTGGCTCGCCACCGAGTACGTCCCCGGCCCGACGCTCGCGCACCGCGTGACGCAGGGCGGCCCGCTGCCGGTGGCCGAGGTCCGCGCGCTCGTGGGCCACGTGGCCGAGGCCCTGTACGCCGTGCACCGCGCCGGTCTGGTGCACCGCGACGTCAAGCCGGACAACGTCCTCCTCGGCCCGGACGGCCCGTGCGTCATCGACCTCGGCATCGCCCAGACGGCCGACGCGACGGCGCTCACGCGCGCGGGGTCGCCGCTCGGCACCCCCGTCTTCATGGCGCCCGAGCAGGCCCGCGGCGAGGACGTCTCCCCCGCGACCGACGTGTGGGCGCTCGGCGGGGTGGCCCTCTTCGCCGCCACGGGGCGCCGCCCGTTCGGTCAGGGGCGGCCGGACCTCATGTACTACCGGGTCGTCCACGAGGACCCGCAGCTGGAGGGGTGCCCGGAGGAGCTCCTGCCGTTCGTCCGGGCCTGCCTCGACAAGGACCCCGACCGACGGCCCCGCGTGCGCGAGATCCTCGACGCCCAGCCCGACCTGCCCGGGCCGGCCGCGCCGCCGACGTCGGCCGCGGCGGCCGCCGACCAGGGGACCGTCGCCCCCGCCGCACCGCCCGCGCTCCCCGGGCCCGCCGAGACCGCGGCGCCTGCGGCGCCTGCGGTGCCCCCCGTGCCGGCCGTGCCTGCCGTGGCCGACGTCCCCCTCGCGGCACCGGCTCCGGTCGTCGACGAGTGGTCCAGCACGGCGGACACGTTCGTCCCCGGCGGAGCCGCCCCGCAGCCGCCGGAGGAGCCCCCGGCCGCCCCGCCCGCCCGCCGCCGCGGCCTCGTCCTCGCCGTCGTCGCCGCCGTCGTGCTGGCCGGGGCCGCCACCGGGGCCGCCCTGCTCCTGCGGGACGACGTGGTGTCGCCGCCCGAGTCCCCCCGCGCGACGGCGTCCGAGGCCGCGATCGACACCTGCCTCGTCGGGCGGTGGACGCAGACGTCCATGAGCGACACCTGGGAGCAGCCCGAGCTCGGGGAGCCCGTCGACGTCACCGGGTGGGACGGGCGCGTGCTCGAGTTCCGCGCGGACGGCACGGAGATCGCCCGGTTCGACGACGCAGACCCGCTGCGCGGCACCCACTCGACCCTGGGCGAGATCGTCCAGACCTGGAGCGGCACCGCGACGTTCCACGTCACGACGACGGACGGCGTCCTGCACGTCGAGGACGTGGACTACTCCGACGTCACCGTCAAGGACGAGGTGGCCGGGACGGCGCAGAGCAGCCGGCCCGTGTCCGTGCCGGGCGCCGACGTCGACTACGAGTGCGACGACGCCACCATGACGCAGCACGGGGGCACCTACGAGGCGTCGTTCGACCGCCTGGGCTGAGGCGCCTCCCAGCTCGCGGTCGCCGTCAGGCGGGGACGAGGAGCGCCACCGCGACGCCCGCGACGAGCGCGGGGCCGTACGCGAGGTGGGCCTTGCGTCCCGCCCCGCGCGCCAGGAGCGCCACCGCCATGAGCGCCGCCACCACGCAGGTGGCGACCAGGGCCGTCACCACGCCCGACACGCCGAGCGGGCCGACGACCAAGCCGGTGACGACCGCGAGCTTGACGTCCCCCAGCCCCATGCTGAAGAACGCCATCACCGCGAACAGGATCCCGAGCACGAGCGCGCCGCCGAGCGCCCGGCCGAGGACCCCCCAGTCGCCGGCGACCGCGGCGGGCACGGCGACCGCGAGCGCGACCGCCGGCCCCCACACGCGGGTCACGGCGTCCGGGACGCGGTGCACGTCCAGGTCGATCCACACGAGCACGGCCCCGCCGACCAGGTACACCCCGGCAGCGGCCGTGAGCGGCCACGGCTCGAACCCCGCGACCGCGCCGCCCGCGGCCGCCATCGGCACCACCGCCCACGTGCGCTCGAGACGGGAGCGCGGCTCGTCGGTGTCGTACCGGTACGTCCCCGTCCGCAGCCACCGCCACAGCGCGACGCCGGCGAGCAGCCCGACGGCCGCCCCCACGAGGACCCCGGCCGGTGCGACCAGGGGCACGTCCGTCGGGGCGCTCAGAGCGCGCCGGCCATGAGGCCGTCGAACTCGGAGCCGGGATGCCGGAGCGCTGCGAGGAGCTGCGCCGTCCGCGGCGTCAGGTCGCCGCCGAGCGACTCGGTCGCGGTCAGCAGGCCCTGCACCGCGGCGGTCTCGGTCGCCGCGTCACGGCTCTCGTGGGCGGCGAGCACCCGCAGGCGCCACAGCGCCTCGTGCGTGGGCTCCGCACGCAGCCCGACGCCCACCGCCTGCTCGGCGGCGCGCCAACGCCCTTCGAGCACCCGCCGGCGGGCCGCCTCGCAGGCGACGTCCACGACGTGCGCCGAGAGCCGCTGGCGGTCCGGCTCCGCCCAGGCGTACCGGCCGGGCCGAGCACCCGCGAACGGGGCGCCGCGCACCAGCTCCAGCGCCCGCTCCAGGTGCTCGGTCGCCGCGGAGGTCACGTCGTCGCCCACGAGGGCCTCCCACGCCCGGACGTCGGAGCCCACGTCGTGCAGCGTGAGGCGGCCGCCCGACGCATCGCGGGGCAGCCGTTCCCCGCCGTCGGACGCCGGCCCGAGCCACCGTCGCAGCCGCGCGACGGCGGTGGACAGCGCGCCCGCGCGCGCCGCCTCGGCCAGGCCTGGCCAGAGCGCGGCGCCCGCCTCCGCGGCGGTCGCTCCGGGGCGCAGGGCCAGGAAGGCCGCGAGCTCCTGCAGACGCGGCCGCTCCGCCGGGTCGACGGGGCCGTCCGCGCCCTCCAGGGACACGGCGCCGAGCACGCGGATCCGCGGAGACGCCCCGGCCGGCTCGCGCGCCGCGACGTGCGTCACGTCGCCGTCGGTGCCGTCGAGGTCGCCGTCCACCACGACGTCGTCGACCGGGACGATCGCCTCCACCTCGGCGAGCGACGGTTCCCGCACGTGCGTCGGGTCGCCGGCGGGCTCGGCGCTCGCCACCGCGACGAGCTCCCGCAGCGGCGCGAACCGCCCCGCGGCGAGCCGCTGGGGCCGGAGCTCCATGCCGGCGGGCGCGAGCTGCGCCCGCGCCGCCCCCGGCCCGACCTGGAGGCTCCAGCCGGGCTCGCCGCCGATGGCCGACGGCGCGGCCCCGTGCACGATGCTCGCCACAGCGATCCGAGGGCCGTCGTCGACCAGGGCCGCGAGGCGGGCACGCTCGGGCTCGGGCACCGACGCGCCGAGCACGACGACCTCCGGGCTCCAGGTGTCGGGGGCGAGCCCGGCGGCGCGGGCCGCGCCGACGCTCGTCACGCCGGACAGCGCCAGGGCCCGGCGGTCCGCCTCCGCGCGCCGGCTCAGCTCCTGCCGCAGGGCGCCGACGGAGTCGTGCCGGCGGACACGACCGGTGCGCAGCGTCCCCTCCAGCTCGACGAGGGCGTCCGCGAGACGGTCGCCCGGCGCGCCGACGAGGTTGACCTGCAGGTCGTCGGCCCAGGCGGAGGTGGCCAGCTCGACGACGAGCGCCGCCACGACCTCGCCGGCGTCCTGCCCAGCTCCCGTCACGGCGAGGGTCCCCACCGTCTCGAGGTTGAGCAGCACGTGGCACGGGCCCTCGTCGTGGCCGAGGGTCACGAGCGCCGGATACGGCGCGGGGACGGTGGCGAGACCGCCGCCGTACGTCTCCTCGAGGCGACGCACGCCCGCGCGGTCGAGGGACCACACCGTGCTCGTCGGGTCCGCCGACCACGGGGCGGCGAGCTCGGCGGGGGCGGCGAGGTAGAGGTCGACCGCCGCCTCGCCGAGCCGGACAGCCCGCAGCACGGGCAGCGGGCGCCGGGCGTCCGCGCACTGGCGGGCCAGGGCCCGCAGGGCGAGGTCGACCCGCGCGACCGACAGCGGGTCGGCGAGCGAGCGCGAGTCCTGCTCGAACGCCGCGGCCTCCCCCGACGGCAGCGGCGTGCGCTGTCCGGGCAGCCGCCGCCGCTGCTGCTCCCGGCGACGGCGCGCGACCAGCGCGACGACGCCGGCGGCGAGCAGCGCGCCCAGGCCCGCCCCGCCCGCGACGCGCCACGGCGCCTGCACGCCCAGGTCCGCGTCCGGCGCGGGAGTGGCCGCCTCCTGCGCCGCGACCGTGGGGGCCGTGTCGGGAGCGGCCTCGGGAGCGGCCTCGGGAGCGGCCTCGTGGACGGCGTCGACGGCGGGCGCGGCGGCCGGCTCGACCGCCTCCACGGCCCGCTCCTCGGCGGCCGACGCCGTCGTGGCGGACTCCCCGGCCCCCGGCACCTGGAGGGTCCAGCCCGGCAGGATCAGGTCGGGGTCGGTCAGGCGCGCGCCCCCCGGCTGCGCGACGTCGCGCGACGCCTCGAAGATCTCCGGGTACCGGTCCGCGTCACCCAGCTCCTGCGCCGCGATCTGCGAGAGGTTGTCGCCTGCCTCGACGACCACCGTCCCGGCCTTCTCGTCCCGCGCCGCATCCGGTGCGCCGTCCTGCGCCTGCGGCGCGGGGACGGTCAGCACCCAGCCGGGCGTGAGGAAGTCGGGGCGGTCGGCGAGCGTGCCGGCGTTGAGCGCGACGATCTCGCGGAACCGCTGACCGTCGCCCAGGTAGTGCTCGGCCAGGGACCACAGCGAGTCGCCGTGCTCGACAGTGTGCTGGACGGTCCGCGCGGCCTCGTCGTGGTGCGCGGCCTGCTCGACCGGTGCCTGCTCGACCGGTGCCTGCTCGGCGGCGACCTGGGCCCGCGCCTCGCGGATGAGGTCGGATGAGATCGGGGCCGCCCCGGCCCCCTGCCCGGCGGACTGCGACGCCAGCGCGGCGTCGAGGGCCAGCTCCCCCACCCCGGCGCTCTGGCCGGGCACGGCCTGCTGCACGGAGACGACCGCGACGACGTCCTGCGGCGCCCCGGCCGAGCCGCCCTCCAGGGCCGTCGCCGTCGTCGCCACGGGCACCGTGGTGAAGAGCAGCAGCGCGGCCGCCACGAGCCCGCGGGCCGCGTTCTGCGGCAGCCGCAGGCCCACGAGCCGCGGGGCGCGCACCCCGCGGAGCTGCGCCACGAGCTCGACGACGATGCTCACCGCGAGGAACGCCCACGCCACCCACGCCGCCGCCTGGAGCAGCAGCATGAGCAGGGAGCCGTCGTCCGGCGACGTGAGCATCGACAGGAGGGTGTCGGGCGAGAGCAGCCCGTCCTCGAGGGGGTTCGCCCCGACCGCCAGGAGCAGGTACGGCACCCCCACGGTGACGCCGACGAGGAGCAGCAGGGCCAGGAGCCCCTTGAGGCGGCGCATCACTGCTCCACCCCCTCGAAGGCCCGGACCACGCGCGCCTCGCCCTCCCCGGACACCCGCATCTCCCGGATCCCGATGATGCCCAGGAACTTGGGCTGATAGAAGTCGGTCGTGCGCACGATCACCCGGTCACCGCCTGGCACCACCTGGACGCTGCCGCTCACCCCGGTGCTGCTGAGGTACTGCTGAGCCGCGGTGTAGGCGGCGCGGGAGTCGATCGAGACCCCCGCCCCGCGCAGCGCGTCCGACGCCACCACCGCCTGACCGCCCGCCCGCGCCGCCTGCTGCGCGACGTCGCGCGCGTGCTGCTGGGCGAGCACCTGGCCCGAGAGGTCGACGGCCATCCCGACGACGACGATCATGACGAACGCGCCGAGCGCGAGCCAGATGGAGACCGAGCCACGCTCGGCGGCGCGGCTCGTGCGTCGCGCGCGGAGGCGCCGGGGGACGGTCCTGGCGGGCATGCTTCAGCGCTCCCGGTAGGTGTCGATCGGGCTGTCCATGGTCTTGGCGATCCGGATCGTCCCCGGGAGGCCGGGGACGGCGAGGTCGCCGACGCCGACGTCGCAGGTCACGGTCGCCGAGACGCTCGAGGCGACGCCGACGGCGTTCCCGAAGCCGTTCGTGTTCACCGCGACCTGCGGGGCGCAGTTCAGCCCCTTCTCGTCGAGGCTGCGCCGCGCGGCCGCGACGGCGCCGGCCTCCGCCTCCGCCTGGGTCCGCGCGATCGACGCGGACCGGGCGGCCTCGGTGGCGGCCGCCTCGACGGACTGCCCGGCGAGCGCCACGCGGCCGCCCGCGAACACCAGGCCCATGATCAGCAGGAAGGCGGGGACGCCGACCGCGGCCTCGATGGCCGCGGACCCGCGCTCGCCGTCCTGCATCCGGCGGCGCAGGGCGCGCGCCAGCCGCCTCATCCGGTGAGCCTCTCGACGGGCAGGCTCGCGGACTGCGAGATCTCCGGGTTCCACAGGGGGACGATCGACTGGGCGCTCACGCGCACGGTGACCGTCACCTCGGTGGGCTCCGGCCGGACGGTGATCCCCCTGCCCGTCAGTCCGCCGCCGACGTCCGCCAGGTAGTCCGACGCCGCCGCCTCGCCCGCGCCCGCGGTGCCGTTCTCCGCCGCCGCCGCGCGCACGCCCTCCTGCGCGGCCGCGTACGCGACCGTGCGGGCCTGGTACCACAGCCCCGCCTGGATCCCCGCGAACATCAGGGTGAACAGGGCAGGCAGGAGGAAGACCATCTCGATGGTCGAGGACCCACGCTCGCGCGCCCCGCGGGCACGAGGCCCGCGGGGTCCCTGCACGTGCCTGGGCCGACGGGTCACTTGATCTTGGCCGACTCGCTGGTGACGTAGTTGGTGATGACGCCGACGACGATGGCGACGATCCCGATGACGGCCACGGCCCACAGGACCTTCTCGATGGTCTCCGAGCCGGTCTCGGGCTCGGTGGCGAGCTTGGTGCGGGCGCGGTCGGCGACGTTGACGCCGAAGGTGTGCAGGGTGGCGATGAGCTGGAGCATGGGTGTTCCTATCCGGGGAGGGAGGTGGTCGAGAGCACGTCGACGAGAGGGCGTCAGATGCCTCCCATCACGTTGAGGAGCGCCGGGGTCACGAGGATCACCATGAATACCACGCCCAGCAGCGACATGGGCATGTTGATCCGCTCGCTCACGGCGTTCGCCTTGCCGCGCTCCGCGTTGAGCATGGCCGCCCGCATGGCGGCGGACCGGGCACGCAGGTTGTCGTACACCTGCGAGCCCTCGCCGCTCATCCGCATCACGTCGGCCAGGTCGTCCAGCTCGGGCAGGCCGAGCTCGTCCGCCAGGTTCTGCAGGGCGTCCCACGGGGCGACGCCGTTCCAGCGGGAGCGCTGGAGCTCCTCGCCGATGCGGCGGAACACCCACGAGTCGCCGATCTCGGCGGCGCTCTCCATCGACTGCCGGGAGCCGGCGCCGGAGAGCCGCTCGAGCGCGACCAGGTCGATGTAGGCGCTCAGGGCGCGCGCGAAGTCCGTGCGGGCGTGCTTCGCCTCGGTCCGCACGTCGATGTCCGGCGACACGAACAGCACGACGCCGAGCCCGAGCGACGCGACGGCCGGGATCGTGAACGGCAGGGCGGGCCCGCCCGCGACGGCCAGCATGAGCGTCAGCACGGGCGGGATGACGAGGCCGACGACGCCGTACAGCACCTTCTTGCCGTAGTAGCGGTGCACCGGGATGCGCAGGAGCGCGAGCTCCTTGGTCGGCGTCCTGCCCCAGGCCGCGGCGGGGAACCGCTTGATCGCCCACACGCCGACGCGCTCGTAGCGGTCGCCCGCCACGAGGTCCGTCTGCAGGGTGGCGCGTTCCTTCGCCGCCTCCTGCGAATAGCGGCGCACGACGTCGGTGACGTCCGGGCGGCTCGGGGCCAGGCGCCAGACGAGCAGCCCGATGCCGAGGCCCACCAGCGCGCCGCCCAGCAGCGCGATCTGCAGCCCGGTGGTCATGACCGCGCCCCCTCACGGGCGCGCTCGCCCATGAACCGCGGCAGCGCCTCGCCCTTGGACATCCGCCGCATCATGACGAGCAGGCCGACGTACGCGGCGAGGTAGGCCGTGATGAGGACCTGCCCCAGCGGCGAGGAGTACGGGGCGATGTAGTCGCCCGTGAAGGCCAGCACGAGGAGCACGCCGGCGGTGATGATGGTGACCCAGCGCGCGGTGGCGCGGGGCTTGGCACGCTCCGCCTCGATCTCGCGGCGCGCGCGCACGTCGTCGGCCACCGACTGCGCCAACGACTCCAGCACGGACGCCAGACCGGCGCCGCGGCGGCCCGCGCCGAGGATGAGGGTGGCCGCCACGACGTCGCCCGTCGCGTCGTCGAGCTCGTCGCCGAACGCCCGCACCGCCGCGACGGTGCCCCAGCGGGCGCGCAGGCGGGCCACGAGGTTGGTCACCTCGGGCCGGATCTCCTCGGGCGCCGACCGCAGCGACATGCGGATGGCCTCCTCGAGGCCGACGCCCACGGTGAGCACGCCGGCCAGGCTGCGGGTCCACTCCTCGAGCGCCTCGAGCCGGCGGATGGTCTGGCCCGAGCTGCCGGCGCTGAGCAGCACCGGCAGCCCGATGCCGGCGACCGGGCCGAGCACGACGGCCACGATCCACCCCGTGATCGCGTAGACCACGATGCCGCCGACCAGGCCCGCCGCCGCGAGGATCTTCGTCTGCCGGTCCACCGCGGCGAGCCTGCCGGCCAGGCGTTGACGGCGCGGCGCGGCGTCGTCGACCGGCACGCGACGCACGCCCACCACGACGCCGATCACACCGGCGACGAGGAGCGCGCCGCCGAGGGCGGGCAGCAGGGCCGTCATCGCAGGCCACCCTGCTGGGCGCCCTCGACCAGGTAGGACGTGAGGTCGAAGCCGAATCGCTCGAGGTCGCGCAGCTCCTCCGGCATCGTGCCCGGGACGGCGGGCCCGCCCTGCGGGTTCGGCGTGAAGACGTGCGTCGTCGCGTACCCGACCGCCTCCTCGCCCGGGGCGATGTGCACGATCTCCGACACCCACCGGTCGCGCTGCCAGCGGGTCCCGGTCGCGTCGAGGGGGCGGGTCTGCAGCCCGACCTGGACGACGAGGTCGACGGTCTCGGCGAGCTTCGACGTCGCCAGCTCGCGTGTGACGTGCGGGCCGGCCTCCATGGCACAGGTGACGAGCTTGCGGATCGCGCCCGAGCCGTTCGCGGCGTGGGTCGTGGAGATGGAGCCGGCGCCCGACTCCATCGCCTTGATCATCGCCCAGACCTCCTTGCCGCGGACCTCACCGACGATCTGCCGCGACAGGTTGAACCGGAACGAGTTGTAGATGGCCTCGTCGAGCGTGAACTCGCCCGCCTGCCGCCCGTCGGCGCCGATCTCGCCGGAGCCGGGGCGTGCCTCCCAGGCATGGACCACGTCGTGCACCTCGGGCAGCTCGTGCAGGTGGAGCTCGAACTCGGTCTCGAAGGTGCCGATCTGCTCGTACCGCGGGATCTCCGCGCACAGCGCGCGCACGATCGTCGTCTTGCCGGCGCCCTGCGGCCCCGCGACGACGATCGACTTCTTCGCCCGGACGGCGGCACGCAGGAACGACGCCTGCACGGCCGACATCATCCCGAGCTCCACCAGCCGGTCGAGCCCGACCTTGCGCATCCGGTGCCGGCGGATCACGACCGACGTGTTCGCCGTGACCCACGACGCGGCCGCCAGACGGGAGCCGTCGTCGAGCCGCATGTGCAGGTGCGGGCTGGCCGGGGAGAAGCTGCGCGCGTTGGAGTCGGAGCGGGTCGCGATGAACGCGAGGTTCTCGCGCAGCTCCTGGTCGGAGTCCGCGACGGGCTCGACCTTCACGAGCTCGCCGGTGGTCTTCTCGACCCAGGCGTTGTCGTGCGGGCTGATGATGATGTTCTCGACGTCGTCCGCGTCGACCAGCGGCTGCAGCCGCCCGAGCCCGAACAGCGAGTCGTGGATCGCCTTGGCGAGCACGCGCTGGTGCTCGATGCTCCACGCCGCCCGCCCGTCGTGCAGGAGGTCCGCGGCGGCGTCGTCCAGGATCTCCTGGATGATCGCGCGCCCGAGCTCCCGCTCGGCCTCGAGGTCCTTGCCGCGGTCCTCGCCGAGCCGCTCGGCCAGCCGCGTCGAGGCCAGCCCGCGGAACTCCGCGACCTGCTTCCAGTCGACGCCCCTGGGCTGGGCGAGGAAGTCCGCCCGCCCGGTCGCACGGGTCGCGTCGTGGGCCGTCCCCTGGGTCGGCGTCTGGGGCGGCATCTGGGGCGGCATCTGGGGCGGCACGGTGCCGTTCGCCGGCATCGCACGCTGGGGTGCGACGGGGGCGGGGTGCCCGCCGGCCGGCCACGAGGACGGGACCGGTGCGGGCGGGGCGACGGGCACGGTCGGCGGGTGCGGCACGACGGGGGCGGCGGCGGGCCCGCGAGGGGTGGTCGACTCGTCGATCGGCCCGGCCAGCGCGTGCGCGGGGCGGCGCACCACGGTCTGCTCCGGGTCGTCCGACGTCGGGTACGCGGTGAAGATCGGCAGCGAGCTGGGGTCCGGCGGCGGCGTGCTCACAGGGCGCTCCTCTCCGCGCCGAGGTCGAGCTGCTGGCGCGACCGGGTCACGCGCGAGCCGATGCTCTGCACGGCGGCGCGCACGGACTTGTTGAGGCCGGAGGTCGAGAACTTCTTGGGGCGCTTGGCCCCCAGCGAGTACACCTCGGCCGAGGCCGGGTCCCAGTCGAGGCCCGCGACGACCGGCACCTGCAGCACCTTGGCGACCTCTCCGCTGCCGTACGGCCTGCCGGGCCCGACGACGAGCGCGCCCAGGCTCTCGATCGCGCCGACGCCGGTGAACGCGTCGCGCAGGCTGTGCGCCCACGAGCTCGCGGCGACGAGGGCGGGCAACGAGCTGTGCGTCGTGAGCAGGGCCAGGTCCGCATGCGTGAGCAGCTTGGTCGGGGAGCCGACGAGGCCGAGGCGGCCGGCGTCGACGATCACGTCCTGGCCGTTGCTCTCCAGCGACCTGAAGACCGCCGACAGCGGCTCCCAGAGCTCGTCGAGCGCGCGCGACTGGAGGTGGTTCATGGCCCCGGCGAGGTACTGCACCTGGCTGTCGGGGAAGCTCATCAGCGCCCGCGGCAGGTCCTCGGCGAGGGTGCCCTGCCGATGCGAGACCGCCAGGTCCACGACGGTCGCGTCGGTGGGCATCTGGGCGCCGCCGAAGTAGCCGGCGGGCACGGCGCGCGCGCCGGTGGGGTCGGCGTCCACGAGGACGACGGGGCGGGGCCAGGACAGCGCCAGCGCCAGCGCGCTGGTGGTCACCCCGGGCGACCCGTTGGCGGACGTCAGGACGATCAGTGCCATGGGCCCGTCACTCCTGGCTGTCGACGACGATCGCGGCGCTGCCCTCGGCGGACGCCGACGCGACCTGCGGCGCGTCGTCCGCGGAGACCTGCACGTTGACCAGCGTGTTGCCGGTGACGGTGTCGGTCGTGACGCCGACGACGACGCCCTCGACGGCCGCGGGCTCCGCGGCGTCGCCGCCGCCCGCGGTGGTGGACACGATCCGTACGTCGTCGCCCGACCGCACCTGGCCGGCGGGCAGCATGGCGGCCGTGACGCTCACGCCCACCACCGAGTTCCCCGCGGACGGCACGGCCGCGTCGGTCACCTGCTCCGCGGTGACGACGCCCCCGGCGACGATGTCGAGCGCCGCGTACTTGCCCACGACGGCCTCGGCGCTGCTCGCCGGCACCGCCTGCAGCGCGGGGTCCAGCCCGATCCGCACGGTGACGAGGTCGTCGGCGTCGATGACCTGCCCGCGGTGGATCGTCTCGCGGACGGTGAGCACCTCCTGGCTGTTCGACATGGACTGGAAGGCGAACGCGCTCACGAGGGCGCCCACGCACACGAGCACGACGGAGAGCGCGATGAGCGCGGGGCGCCGACGCATCTTCGGCGGAGGCGCGATCTGACCCGCCGGTGCGCCGGACGGGTCCGCGCTCCCTTGGCTGCGCGCCCGGGTGTTCTCCGGCACAGGCGTCGTCGTCGTCATGTCGTGAGGGCCTCTCGGTGCGGGTCAGAGCACGGCGTGCTCGACGGCGGCGTCGTCTCGCCACCGTGAGGAGTTCGGTGAGGTCGTCAGGCTCGGCCAGAGCATGCCAGCCGGATCGCACCCTCTAGATACCACGCCACCGCGATTGACCCAGCACATCGTCCGCCTCGCGAGACAAGACAGTACGTCTCGCGGACTGAGAATTTCGCGCTTATCGGACATCCCGCCGAAACGCGGCCGGCAGGTGCCGGATCAGCACTCCGCGCGGCCGCGGCGCCAGTAGCCCATGAAGGCGACGGCCTTGCGGTCGACGCCCTTCTCGGAGACGAGGTAGCGGCGCAGCGTCTTGATCGATCCGGCCTCGCCGGCGAGCCACGCGTAGAGCACCGTGTCCTGCGCGAGCGGCTGGCCGGTCGCGTCGACGGGCACCTCCCAGAGGATGTCCGCGTCGATGTCGACGTCGGGCAGCTCGCCGTCCAGGTCGACGCCCGCGGCGGTCAGTGCCGGGCCGTCGGCCTCCGCGGCCAGCAGCTCGGGAGCGGCCGGCGCGTCCGCCGACGGGCGCACGCCCATGGCGAGCAGCCGGTCCGCGGCCTCCTTCACTGCGGGAACGAGCACGTCGCCGTGCTCCCGGTCCTCGCGCGGCAGCCACGAGATCCGCACGCCGGCGGGCGCGGCCAGGGTCCAGCGGTCCTCGCGGTGCGGCACCTCGAGGAAGACCTCGCCGACGGCGTCCGCCGGCAGGGACTCGCAGATCGCGGCGATCGCCGGGACGGCGGTCTCGTCGCCGGCGAGGAGCAGGGCGTGGCTGCGGGCGGGCGGGTTGAACTCGAGCCCGCCGTGCGGCCCGTCCGTGTACGCGGCGTTGGGGCCCATGATGACGAGCGGGGCGCCCGGCTTCGCGCCGTTGGCCCAGCGGGACGCGGGCCCGGTGTCACCGTGCAGCACGATGTCGACGTCGACCTCGCGCAGGTCCTGCCGGACCGCGCGCACGGTGTAGGTGCGCAGCGGGTTGCGACGCTCCTCGGGCAGCGCGCGCCACGACGTGAACCAGTCCGGGTTCTGCCGGTCGAGGTACTCCCAGCCGCCGCAGGGCGCGGGGAGCAGGAACTTGATCCGCTGGTCCTTGCCGTTGTCGGCGAACCCGTCGAGGTCCTCGCCGGTGAACGTGATGCGGATGAACGACGGGCAGAGCCGGGTGACGCGCGAGACGGTGACGTCGAACATGCGGTACGGCTGCTCGGGGACGACGTCCTGCACGGCGGTCTGGTCGGCGCGCTCGGTCGCCTCGGCGGTCTCGGTCACGGTGGTAAGCCTAACCTCACCTCGCCCGGGATCCGCAACCCCGGGTGACCGTCGTCACACGGCCGCGTCCGACGCTACGTCGCCGCCTCCACCGCGCCGGACGCACGCACGACGACGACCGGGCAGGCGGACGTCCGCACCAGGGTGTGCGTCGCGGAACCGAGCAGCAGCGACGCGAAGCCGCCGCGCCCCCGAGTGCCCAGCAGCAGCCGCTCGGCACCCTCCGCCTCGCGGTGCAGCACGCGCACCACCTGCCCCTCGCGCGTCTCGCCGAGCACCTCGAGCGCACCCTCGGACGCGCCGCGCTCCCGCAGCCGCTCCTCGACCCGGGCCAGGCCGCGCTGCAGCACCGGCCCGGCGTCGGCCTCGGTGATGTCGTGGGCCTCGTGCTCGGTGGGGCCGCGCGACGTCACCCACTCCGCCACCCCGGGCCGCCACACCACGACGACGCGGAGCGCGCGCCCCAGCCGCCACGCGGTGTCGACGGCGGCGTCGAGGGCCACGCCGGACTGCTCGGAGCCGTCGTAGCCGACGACGACGGGGGCGTCCGGCGGCAGGTCGGCCCGCGGGCCCTCGGCGGGCACGACCACCACGGGGCAGTGGGCGTGCGCCGTCACCTGCAGCACGACGGTGCCCCGGATCGCCTCGTACAGGCCGCCGTGCCGGGTGGCGCCCAGCACGAGGGCCCCGGCGTCGGCCGACATGCCCACGAGCGCCGCGGACGGGGAGGCGTACTCCACGAAGGTCTCGACGGTCGCGCCGGGGGCGATGTCGCGGGCCCGGGCGGCCGCCTCCTCGACGACGGGCCACGCCCCGCCGTCCCCCCGCTCCCCCAGGTCGTCGCCGTGCGGGCGCGCGGCCACCCCCGTGTCGTGGGCGTCGCGCACGTAGACGACGCGCAGGACGGCGCCGCGCGTGCGCGCCTCCCGCGCCGCCCAGGCGAGGGCGACGTCGGCAGGCTCCGACGCGTCGTAACCGATCACCACCGGGGCGGCACCGTGCTCGTCCACCCCGCCATCGTCCCTCGCCGCGGCCCCGCTCGAAAGCGTGGGTCCGCTCGACAGCGTGGGTCCGCTCGAGGGACCGTCAGGCCGTCGCGCGTCCCCGCGAGCGCCAGAGCAGGTAGACGAAGTACGGCGCCCCCAGCAGCGCCGTCCCGAGACCCGCGGGGATCTGCCCCGGCGCGATGACGATGCGGCCGAGCGTGTCCGCCGCGGACACCAGCACGGCCCCGACGAGGATCGCCACCGGCAGCACCCGCGCGTGCCGGGCGCCGACCAGCGCGCGGGCCGCGTGCGGGGCGACGAGCCCGACGAAGCCGATGACGCCCACGGCGCACACGGCGGCGGCCGTGGTCAGCGCGGCGGCCCCGAGCAGCACCAGCCGCGAGCGGTCCACGGGGAGGCCGAGGACGCGCGGGGTGTCCTCGTCGAGCGACAGCACGTCGAGCTCGCGGCGGTAGGTCGCGGCGAGCGGCACCATGACGAGCAGCGCGAGGGCGACGGGAAGGAGCTGTTCCAGGCTGCGCCCGTACGTCGAGCCCGACAGCCACGTGAGCGCGAGGTTGACGTCCCACGGCGCGATGACGAGGACGACGAGAGTGATGAGCGCCGTCGTGCCCGCCTGCGCGCCGATACCGACGAGCACCAGACGCTCGGAGCCCAGCCCGCCGCGCGACGACAGCAGGTACACGAGGGCGAACACGCCGAGCGCGCACGCGCCCGCCGCCGCGGACATCTGCCAGATGCCGACCCCGGGCACGAGCAGGATCATCAGCACGGCGCCGAGGCCCGCGCCCGACGTCACGCCGAGCAGGCTCGGCTCGGCGAGCGGGTTGCGGCACACGGCCTGCACGATCGTGCCCGCGAGCGCCAGCGCCGCTCCCGCCAGCACGGCGGCGAGCACGCGCGGCACGCGCTGGTCGAGCACGAAGCTCACCTGCCGCCCGGCCACCCCCTGCACCCAGTTCGACACGTCGCCCAGCAGCACGACCCGGTCGCCGAGGAGCAGGCCGGCGACCACGGCCACCACGAGGGCGACGCCGAGCAGCACCAGGACCGCGACCACCCGCGCGCGCGAACGGGGCCGGCCGAGGGCACCCCGGGCGCCGCGCGCCCCGGCACCCGAGTCGCGCAGGCGCCGCGCCATCCACACGAGGATGCCGGCACCGAGCACGCTGGTCACGACGCCGGTCGGCACCACGACCGACGCCTGACCGGGCAGGATCGCGCGCAGCAGCACGTCCGCGCCGAGCACCACGACGACGCCCACGAGGGCGGCGAACGGCAGGAGCAGCACGTGCCGGCCGAGGCCGGGCACCTTGCGCCCCACGAGCCGGGCGATGACGGGAGCCGCGAGGCCCACGAAGCCGATGGGTCCGGCCACGGTGACAGCGATCGCGGCGAGCAGCACGGCGGCCAGGACGGCGAGCACGCGCGTGCGGCGCACGTCGATGCCGAGCACGCGTGCGGCGTCGTCCCCCAGGCCCAGGAGGTCGAGCCGGCGGGCCAGCAGCAAGGCGGCGGCGACGCCGACCAGGACGACGGGGGCCGCCATGCTCACCGTGCGCGTGCCGGACTGCACGATGCTGCCGCTGCCCCACGCGAACAGGCCGGTGGTCTCCTGCTCGAAGAGCACGAGCAGCACCATCGTCAGGGAGTGCAGCGCGAGCATGATGGCCGAGCCCGCCAGCACCAGGCGGGTGGGCCCGTCGGCCCCGCCGCGCGCGAGGGCGAGCACGAGCGCCGCGGCGGCCAGGCCGCCGACGAACGCGAGCCCGCCCTGCAGGTAGAACGGGACGGACAGGCCGAGGGCGGCCGCCGCGACGACCGTGACGTACGCGCCCGCGTTGACCGCCAGCGTGTCGGGGGACGCGAGCGGGTTGCGCGCCACGGACTGCAGCACCGCACCGGCCACGCCGAGCGCGACGCCGACGAGCAGCCCCGCCAGGAGGCGTGGCAGCCGGGACGAGACGAGCACGGCGACCGTGCCGTCGGCGTCGGACCCGACGAGGGCGCGCAGCACGTCGGGCACCCCGACGTCCGCCGTGCCCTGCGTGAGGTGCACCGCGGCCAGGACGAGCACCGCGACGACGGCGAGGACGAACGCCGCCACGACACGGACGGGTGCCGCCCGCCGCCCCGGCGCGGTGGCGGGGGCGGCGGACGGCGGCGAGTCGGTCACGGACACGTGCTGCGGGCGATCAGGCGAGCGAGTCGACGAGCGCGTCGATGTACGCGGCGCCCGACAGCGGGCCGCCGAACATCCAGATGCCGTCGGGGATGCGGTGCACGTCGCCGGCCGTCACGAACGGCAGCTGCTCCCACACCTTGTTGCCCTTCAGCCTGTCGGCGAACGGGTCGGCCTCGGCGTCGTTCGCCGCGTAGACGAACTGCACGTCGCCGAGCTTCGTCAGGCCCTCGACGTCGGTCTGCGCGAGGCCGTAGTCGGGGTCGCCGCCCTCGGTCCAGGCGTTCTCGAGGCCGACGGCCTCGCCAAGCGCGCCGAAGAAGGACCCCGGCGTGTACATGCGCACGGAGACGGTGCCGTTGGCGATCCAGCCGTCGGCCATCGCGAACTCGGCGCCGCCGAGGTCCGCCTCCTCGAGCGCGGTCCTGCCCTCGGCGACCTTGGCGTCGAAGTCCGCCAGCGCCTGGGTCGCCTCGTCCTGCTTGCCGGTGACCTCCCCGAGGGTGGTCACCGTCTCCTTCATGTAGCCGAGCGGGTCCTCGCCGTCGGAGCCGCGCAGCGTCAGGACGGGCGCGACCTCCTCGATCTGCGCGATGACGTTCTCGGGGATGTCGGTGGTCGTGACCACGAGGTCCGGCTCGAGCGCCGAGATGGCGTCCAGGCTCGGCTCCCCGCGCGTGCCGACGTCGGGCGTGCCCTCGTCGATCGGCGCGACCGTGTCCCAGGTGTTGTACCCCTCGACGTCCGCCTGGCCCGCCGGCTCGACCCCGAGCGCCACGAGGTTCTCCGTGAGGCCCCACTCGAGAGAGACGACCTCGGTGGCGGGGGCGTCGAGCGTGTGCTCGCCACGCTCGTCCGTGTAGGTGACGGGGCCGCTCCCGGCCGACGACTCGGGCGCCGCCGCCTCGGCGGGGTCCTCCGTGGTGCCGCACGCGGCGAGGGCGAGCGCGGCCACGGCGGCGGTGGCGCCGACGAGCAGGGGGCGGGTGGGGATGCGCATGGGTGTCTCGGTGTCCTTCGAGTCGGTGCGCCGCGGGAGCGGGCGCGACGGTGCCGGGCGGGGGCGCCGGCGAGTGGTGGTGGTCCGGTGGTCCGGTCGCGCGAGGTCAGACGCCGCGCGCGTCGTGCCGGCCGACGGCCTCGCAGCGGGTGCGGCCGGTGTCCGGGTGCGTGGTGACCTCGACGCGGATGCCGTACACCTCGGTGAGCAGCTCGCTGGTGAGCACCCTGGCGGCGGGGCCGGACGCCCGCACCTCGCCGCGGTGCAGCACGACGACGTGGTCCGCGACGGCGGCGGCCTGGTTGAGGTCGTGCAGCACCACGCCGACGGCGACGCCGTGCTCGGTGGCGAGGTCGCGCACCAGGTCGAGCAGCTCCACCTGGTAGCGCAGGTCGAGGTAGGTCGTGGGCTCGTCGAGGAGCAGCACGCCGGTGTCCTGCGCGAGGCAGGTCGCGAGCCACACCCGCTGCAGCTCGCCGCCGGAGAGCTCGTCGACGCCCCGCTCCGCCATCTCGGCGACGCCGGTGACGTCCATGGCGTGCGCGATCGCGCGCGGCCCGTCCGCGTCCGCGGAACGGAAGCGCCCACGGTACGGGTGCCGGCCGTACGCGACGACGTCGCGCACGGTCACGCCGCTCGGCGTCGGATGGCTCTGCGACAGCAGCGTGACGCGGCGGGCGAAGTCCTTGGGGTGCAGGGCGAGCGCGTCGGTGGCGCCCTCCCCGTCAGCGGCGTCGCCGGCGGCGAGCGTGACGGAGCCCGCGTCCGGGCGGTGCAGGCGCGCGAGCGAGCGCAGCAGCGTCGACTTGCCGGAGCCGTTGGGCCCGAGCAGCGCGGTCACCGCGCCGGGCCGCAGCTCGATCTCCGCGCCGTCGACGACGGTGCGGCGGTCGTACGACAGCCGCAGGCCGCGCCCCGCCATCGCGACGGCGGGACGGGACTCGACCGCGGGGGGCGCCGAGGGCACCAAGGTCTGACTCACGTAGGTGAGGCTAACCTTCACCTCCGGGTTTCGTCATCCCCCCGTTGCGTAATTCAGTGTGGCGCGGGTCACCAGCGGACCCCTCGGCGACGACCCCGTCCTCCTGTTGACAGGAGCATCGACCTTCGTCAGGGTGGTCGAACTGGTCTAGACCAATGGAGGTTTCCATGACCACCGTCAGACGACGACTCGCCGCCGGCACGCTCACGGCCACGATGCTCCTCGCCGCCGGCGTGACGACGACCGCGTCCGCGTCGCCCGCCACCCGGGACGACCTTCCCACCGTCAGCCCCGCCCCGCAGGAGATCTGGCGTTCCGACGACGACCTCCGCCTCCCCCGATCCGTGGACGTCGTGGTCGACGCCGACACCGATGACGCGGCGCGCGACGCGCTCACCCGCACGCTGCGGGAGCACGGGGTGCGCGCCGTCGTCCGCGACGCGGACGACCGCCGCCCGGCCGGCGGGGAGGTCCGCCTCCTCCTCGGTGACGCGTCGCGCACCGACGTCCGGGCCGCCCTGGGCCGCGTCACGGTGCCCGACCACGACGAGGCGTACGCGGTGCAGGTCGACGGGCACCGAGGCCGCGGCACCGTCGTGCTCGCCGGGGCCGACGCGACCGGGCAGTTCTACGCCGTCCAGACCCTCGAGCAGCTCCTGGTCGACGGCCGCCGGGGCACGACGCTCGCCGGCGCCACGGTCCGCGACTTCCCCGCCATGCCGCTGCGGGGCACCATCGAGGGCTTCTACGGCGAGCCGTGGACGCACGCCGAGCGACTGGACCAGCTCGCCTTCTACGGCGACGTGAAGGCCAACACCTACGTCTACGCCCCGAAGGACGACCCGTACCACCGCGAGAAGTGGCGCGAGGACTACCCGGCCGACAAGCTCGCGGAGCTCGCCGAGCTGGTCGAGGCCGCGACGGCGAACCACGTGCGCTTCACGTTCGCGCTCTCCCCCGGCAACAGCGTCTGCTACTCCGGCGACGAGGACATGGCGGCGCTGGAGCGGAAGTTCCAGGCGCTGTACGACGTCGGCGTCCGGGCGTTCAGCGTCCCGCTCGACGACATCGACTACGCGCGCTGGGCCTGCGACTCGGACCAGGAGGCCTACGGCGACCCGTCGCCGGGGAACGCCGGGAAGGCCCAGGCGGACTTCCTCACCCGCGTGCAGCAGGGCTGGATCGAGACGCACGACGGCGCCCGGCCGCTGCAGATGGTGCCGACGGAGTACTACAACACCACGGAGTCGCCCTACAAGGCCGCGCTGCGGGAGATGGACGAGGACGTCGTCGTCATGTGGACGGGCAACGACGTGGTGCCGCAGTCGATCTCGGTGGACCAGGCGATCGAGGCGGACACCGTCTTCGGCGGCCCGACCTTCCTGTGGGACAACTACCCGGTCAACGACTACGGGCAGACCAGCGGACGGCTCCTCCTCGCGCCGTACGACAAGCGCGAGCCGGGTCTGTCGGACCACCTGGCCGGGATCGTCTCCAACCCGATGAACCAGGCCGCGGCGAGCAAGGTCGCCGTCTTCGGCATCGCGGACTTCGCGTGGAACGACCGCGGGTACGACCGCGACCGGAGCTGGGTCGAGGCGATGCGCTACCTGGCCCACGACGACCGCGACGCGGTGGAGGCGCTCCTGGCGTTCGGGGACCTCAACCACCTGGCGCCGAGCTTCGGTGACCCGTGGCAGCCGCAGGCGCCCGCCCTCGCGGCGGAGATCGGCGACTTCTGGGAGCGCTGGGAGGCCGGCCACCAGGCGGCGGCGATCGCCCGCCTGCGGGACGACGCCCGGACGGTCGCGGGCATCCCCGAGACGCTCCGGCGGTCCGGTGTGGACCCGGCCTTCGCCTCGGACGCCGCGCCCTGGCTGGAGGCGACCGACCTGTGGGGCGACGCGTTCCTCGCCACGCTCGACGCCGCCCGGGCCGACCTGCGCGGTGACACGGCGCGACGCGACGAGCTCCTCGCCCGGGCCGACGCCTCGGCCGAGGCGGCCGCCCAGGTGATCGTCGACCCGCCGGACAACCGCTGGGGCGCCGCCCCGGTGAAGCTGGGCGACGGCGTGCTCGACGTCTTCCTCGACGACCTGGCGGCCGAGCTGAAGGGCTGATCGGGTCGCCCGCAGGGGGCGGACGACGGGGGTCGGTGCGACGCGCCGGCCCCCTCGTCCGCGCCGGGATCAGGCCCGGGTCGCCCAGAACGCCACGGCCGACGCGGCCGCGACGTTGAGCGAGTCCACTCCCCCGGCCATCGGGATCCGCACGACGACGTCCGCCGCCGCGACCGCCCCTCGCGAGAGCCCGTCGCCCTCGGTGCCGAGCACCATCGCGAGCCGCTCGGGCGGGTCGGCCACCAGGTCGTCGAGGGACACGGAGTCGTCGGCGAGGGCCAGCGCCGCGACGGTGAAGCCGTCGTCCTGCAGCGCGTGCAGGCCGCCCGGCCACGACTCCAGCCGCGTCCACGGCACCTGGAACACCGTGCCCATCGAGACCCGCACCGACCGGCGGTAGAGCGGGTCGGCGCAGCGCGGCGAGACGAGCACCGCGTCCACCCCGAGCGCCGCCGCGGATCGGAAGATCGCCCCGACGTTCGTGTGGTCGACGATGTCCTCCAGCACGGCGACGCGGCGCGCGCCCGCGCCGGCGCGCGCCCCGGCGAGCAGGTCGTGCACGGAGGGCAGCACCGGCCGGTGCATGGCCGCGAGCGCCCCGCGGTGCAGGTGGAAGCCGGTGATCCGCTGCACCACGTCGTCCGGGCCGACGTACACGGGGACGTCGGGATGGGCGGCGAGCACGTCGGCCAGGGAGTCGAGCCACTTCTCGCCCATGAGGAACGACCGGGGACGGTGGCCCGCCTCGAGGGCCCGCCGGATCACGGACGACGACTCGGCCATGTACAGCCCCTCGGCGGGCTCGCGCACGGAGCGGAGCTTCACGTCCTTGAGGTCGGTGTAGTCGTGCAGGCGCGGGTCGGCGGGGTCGGTGATGCGGGTGGTGCGGGCGTCGTCGACGCCGGGCTCGGGGGTGCTCACCGGGGCATTCTCCCCCGCGCGCGCCCGCGCCCCCCACCGGTCCGGGCCCTCCGCCCCTCAGCGCGCGAGCACCTCGGCAAGGGTGCGCGCCGGGCCGGAGGAGCGCCACGCGCCCGGCGTCGCGCCGTGCCGCCGCACGAAGGCGCGGTGGAACCCCGGCACCGAGTCGTAGCCGACCTGCCGGGCCACGCGCTCGACGCTCGCGTCCGGGTCGCGCAGCAGCCGCGCGGCCGCGTCCATCCGGCACCCGGCCACGTAGGCCATCGGCGGCTCGCCCACGGTGCGGGCGAACCGGTCGGCGAAGGCAGACCGGGACAGGCGCGCGACGGCGGCGAGCGACTCCAGCGTCCACGGGCGCTGGGGTTCCGCGTGCACGGCGCGCAGCACGGGCCCGAGCGCGGGGTCGCGGAGCGCGGCGATCCACCCCGACGCCGGCTCCTCCGCCTCGAGCCAGCGGCGCACCACGTGCACCAGCAGCACGTCGGCGAGCCGGGCCGTGACGACGTCCGTGCCCGGCCGCGGGTGGCGCACCTCGTGGTCGATCGCCGCGACGACGGCGCGCACCCAGTCGCCGTCCGACCCGTCGTCGCCCGCGCCCGGCCCGCTCGCGGCGTCCGGCGCCCGCAGCACCGCCGGCAGGCTCGCCAGCAGGCGGCCGACCCCCGGGTCGGTGAACCCCACCGCCCCGCAGACCAGGGCCGCCGGGCGCCCGCCCCCGTCGATCCGGAGCTGTTCGTACCGGTCGGCGACCACCGTGCGGTCGACGTCCCAGAGCCCGGTGGCGGGGTCGTCGGCGGTGCCGGTGATCGCGTGCCCGGCACCGTGCGGCACCAGCACGAGGTCGCCCGGGCCCAGGTCGTGCCGCCCGCCCTCCACGTCGACGACGGCGCGGCCGTCGAGCAGCAGGTGGAACATCAGGACGCCCGGCAGCGCCGGCATCGCGATGCCCCAGGGCTCGGAGAACCGGCCGGTGGAGCAGAAGACGGCGTCCATCTCGAGGGTCCCGAGCACGTCGGCCCAGGGGTCGACCTGCGGCTTTCCGGCACCGGGGACGGGGAGCAGGGCGGCGTCGCTCATCCCGCCATCGTCCGCCCGTCCCGGACGAACGGTCAAGACTCCTGGATGACACCTCATGGTTCGTCCGGTGATCGGGCGGAAGTCTGGAGCCAGACGCCGGGACCGCACGGGGCCCGGCACGACGAGGAGGACTCTCATGGACGTCTTGGTGGTCGGAGCGACGCGGGGCAGCGGCCTCGCCGTCACCCGCGAGCTGGTGGCCGCGGGGCACCGCGTGACCGCGTTCGGCCGGACGGCGAGCACCGCGTTCGCGGCACCGGTCTCAGGTCTGGACGCGCAGCGGGGCTCCCTGCGACCCGTCGACGGCGACGCCCTCGACCCGGAGGCGGTCGCCAAGGCCGTCGCCGGTCAGGACGCCGTCGTCGTCACGCTCGGCATCTCGGACAACCCGCTCGCCGTGCAGTGGCTGCGCCGGTCGAGCACCCCGCCCGACGTGCGCTCGCGCGGCACCGCGACCGTGGTCGCGGCGATGCGCGAGACCGGCGTGCGCCGGCTGGTCGTGCAGAGCACGTACGGCCTCGGCGACTCGTGGGCGCACCTCGACCTCACGTGGAAGCTGGTGTTCCGGTTCGTGATCGGCCGCCAGTTCACCGACTCGGGCCGGCAGGAGGAGGTGGTGCGCGAAAGCGGCCTCGACTGGACCCTCGTGCGGCCCGTCTCGCTCACCGACGTCCCCGACGACGGCACGGCCGTCGACCCCGCCCACGTCACGACCGACGACACCCGGCGCGGGCTCAAGGTGTCGCGCACGCAGCTCGCGCGCGTGCACGCCGGCGCCCTCGCCGACGCGGGGACCATCGGCGCCACGCTCAGCGTCTCCGCGTGACGCCCGCACCATCCCGCGGGGCCCGGACCGGCGCGAGCCTGTCGGGGCCCCGTGCCACCATCGCGGGGTGACCTCCGACGCGACCTCCGACGCCCCGGCCCGCACTCCCGCCGTCGTGCTCCGCGACCGCACGGCGGCCGACCTGCCCGCCCTCGTCGACGTCCTCGCCGCCCAGCAGCCGGCGTCGGGTTACCCGCACCGGTGGCCGCTGCCCTTCCCGACCGAGGAGTTCCTGGTGCGGCCGGACGAGGAGCGCGCGTGGGTCGCCGAGCTCGACGGCGCGGTCGTCGGGCACGTGAGCGTGACCTCCGTGCCCGACGACCGGTTCGGCGCCATCTGGTCCGCCGGCGCCGGCCGCCCCGTCGAGGAGCTGGGCTGCGTGTCGGTCCTCTTCGTCGGCCCGGGCGCGCAGGGCCGCGGGGTCGGCGGCGCGCTGCTCGACGTCGCCGTCGCGCACCTGCACGCGCAGGGGCGCACGCCGGTGCTCGACGTCGACGACCGCGACGGCGTCGCGCACGCCGTCTACCTGCACCGCGGGTGGCGCGTGGTCGGCGAGGCCCGGTTCGACTGGCAGCGCGAGGGGGCGCCGCCCGCCCGGATGCTCGTCCTCCCCTGATCCCGGCCCGCGGGGAGGATCGGGCGAGCGGCGGGGTCAGACGCCGGCGGGACCGGCGACCGCGTCCTCCTCGTCCACCGCGGGGGCGCTGAACTGCGACTCGTACAGCCGTGCGTAGGCACCGCCCGCCGCGAGCAGCGTGTCGTGGTCGCCCTGCTCCACGATCTGCCCGTGCTCCATGACCACGATGGTGTCGGCGTCACGGATGGTCGACAGACGGTGCGCGATGACGAACGACGTGCGGTTCGCCCGCAGCGCGTTCATCGCCTGCTGCACCAGCACCTCGGTACGGGTGTCGACCGAGCTCGTCGCCTCGTCGAGCACGAGGATCTCCGGGTCGGCGAGGAACGCGCGGGCGATGGTCAGCAGCTGCTTCTCGCCCGCCGAGAGCGAGGTCGCCTCGTCGTCGAGCAGCGTCGCGTACCCGTCGGGCAGCGTGCGCACGAACGGGTCCACGTGCGTGGCCTCGGTGGCCGCGAGGAACTCCGCCTCGCCCACCTGGTCGCCGTCGCGCACCCCGTAGCGCAGGTTCTCCTCGATGGTGCCCTTGAACAGCCACGTGTCCTGCAGCACCATGCCGATCCGCGAGCGCAGGTCGTCCCGCGTCAGGTCGCGCGTGTCCACGCCGTCCAGCGTGATGCGGCCCTCGTTCACCTCGTAGAACCGCATGAGCAGGTTGACGAGCGTCGTCTTGCCGGCGCCCGTGGGGCCGACGATCGCGATCGTCTGGCCGGGCTCCGCCACGAGGTCGAGGTGCTCGATGAGCGGCGTCTCGGGGTCGTAGGAGAACGAGACGTCCTCGAACGCCACGCGGCCGCGGACGTCGCCGAGCCGGCGGGGGTCCGCCGGGTCCGGGTCCTGCTCCGGGGCGTCGAGCAGCTCGAACACCCGCTCGGCCGACGCGACGCCGGACTGCAGCAGGTTCATCATCGACGCGATCTGCGTGAGCGGCTGCGTGAACTGCCGCGAGTACTGGATGAACGCCTGCACGTCGCCCAGGGACAGCTGCCCCGAGGCCACGCGCAGGCCGCCGATCACGGCCACGATCACGTAGTTGAGGTTCGCGAGGAAGCCCATCGACGGCTGCATCGTGCCGGAGATGAACTGCGACTTCCGCGACGCGTCGTAGAGCGCCTCGTTCTCGGTCCCGAACTTCTCCGCCGCCGCCTCCTGGCGCCCGTAGACCTTCACCAGCGAGTGGCCGGTGAACATCTCCTCGACGTGCGCGTTGAGGCGCCCGGTGGCCGCCCACTGCGCCACGAACTGCGGCTGCGACCGCTTGGCGATCTGCATGGTCAGGACCACCGACAGCGGCACGGTCACCAGCGCCACGAGCGCCAGCACCCACGAGATCCAGAACATCATCCCGAGCACGCCGATCACCGTGAGCACGGAGGTCACGAGCTGCGCGAGCGTCTGGGTCGTCGTCTGCGCGACGTTGTCGATGTCGTTGGTGACGCGCGAGAGGATCTCGCCCTTGGCCTGCTTGTCCACGTAGCTCAGCGGGATGCGGTGCAGCTTGGCCTCGACGTCGTCGCGCAGCCGGCGCATCGTGTTCTGCACGGCGATCGTCATGATCCGCGCCTGCAGCCACCCGAAGAGGAACGCGCCCAGGTAGATGGCGAGCACCCACAGGAGGATCTCGCCGAGGCGGGTGAAGTCCACGCCCCGGCCCACGACCACGTCCGGCAGCGAGGAGATCAGGCCGGCCTGGGCGCTGTCCCCGGAGGCGCGCAGCATGGCGGCGGCCTCGTCGCCGGTCGTGCCCGCGGGGACCCCGGCCAGGGCGAGCGCCTTGCCGACGAACCCCGCGAAGATGACGTTGGTCGCGTCGCCGAGGATCTTCGGGCCCGCCACGGTGAGCGCCACCGAGACGATGCCGCACAGGGTGAGCAGGACGACGCGCGCCCGCTCGGGACGCATCACGCGGGCGAACCGCACGAGCGACCCGCGGAAGTCCATGGCCTTGGCGCCCGGGGCCCCGCCCATGCCACCCATGGGGCCGCCGCCGCGCGGGCCGCCGGCGGGACGGGCAGGGGCCTTGCGTTCGGTGCTCATGCCGCCTCCTCGAGGGACATCTGGGAGGAGACGATCTCCTGGTAGGTCTCGTTGTCGGCCAGCAGCCCGGCGTGCGTGCCGCGCCCGACGATGCGGCCGTGGTCGAGCACGAGGATCTGGTCGGCGTCGCGGATCGTCGCCACGCGCTGCGCGACGACGAGGACGGTCGCGTCCTGCGTGCGCGGCCGCAGCGCCGCGCGCAGCCGCGCGTCCGTGCTGTAGTCGAGCGCCGAGAACGAGTCGTCGAACAGGTACACGCGCGGGCGCCGGACGACGGCGCGCGCGATCGCGAGCCGCTGCCGCTGACCGCCGGAGAACGTGGTGCCGCCCTGCGCCACCGGCGCCTCGAGCCCCTCGGGGAGCGCCTCGACGAAGTCGCGCGCCTGCGCGATCTCCAGCGCGGCCCACATCTCCTCCTCGGTGGCGTCGGCCTTGCCGTAGCGGAGGTTGTCCGCGACCGTCCCGCTGAACAGGAACGCCTTCTGCGGCACCAGGCCGAGCTGCGACCCGAGGTCACCCGTCGCCAGGTCGCGCACGTCGACGCCGTCCAGGAGCACGCGGCCCTCGGTGACGTCGAAGAGCCGCGGCACCAGGTTGAGCAGCGTCGTCTTGCCCGCGCCGGTCGAGCCGATGATCGCCGTCACCCGGCCGGGCGACGCGGTGAACGCCAGGTCGTGCAGCACCGGCTCGTCGGCGCCCGGGTAGCGGAACCCGACCCCCTCGAAGCGCACCTCGCCGCGCGGCCCCTCGCCGTCGGCCAGGGAGGAGAGGCTCACCGGCGCCGCCGGCTCCGTCACCGACGTCTCGGTCTCGAGCACCTCGCTGATGCGGCCCGCGGCGACCGAGGCGCGCGGCACCATCATCACCATCATCGTCGACATCATCACGGCCATGAGGATGTACATGATGTAGCTGAGGAACGCCATGAGCGCCCCCACCTCCATCTGGCCGTTGTCGATGCGCTGCGCGCCGAACCAGAGCACGGCGACGCTGGAGGCGTTCATGATGAGCATGACCATGGGGAACGCCAGCGCCATCAGCTTGCCGGCGTTCAGCGACGTGTCGTACAGCGCCTCGTTGGTGGCGCCGAAGCGCTCCAGCTCGCGGTTCTCCCGGACGAACGCGCGCACCACCCGCAGGCCGGTGATCTGCTCGCGCAGCACGCCGTTGATCGCGTCGATCCGCTTCTGCATCGCCTTGAAGTACGGCACCATCCGCCACATCAGCAGGCCCATCGCGATACCGAGGACGGGCACGACGACCAGCAGCAGCGCGGACAGCTCGACGTCCTCCTGCAGCGCCATGATGACGCCGCCGACCAGCATGATCGGCGCCATCACCATGATGGTGAACGTCATGAGCACGACCATCATCACCTGCTGCACGTCGTTGGTCGTGCGGGTGATGAGGGACGGGGCGCCGAACTGCCCGAGCTCGCGGGCGGAGAAGCCCTGCACGGAGTCGAACAGGTCGCGGCGCACGTCGCGGCCCAGCGCCGTCGCGGCCCGGGCGCCCAGGAACACCGCGCCGACCGCGCACAGGACCTGGACGAGGCTCACGAGGAGCATCCAGCCGCCCACGCGCATGATGTAGGCCGTGTCACCGGTCGTCACACCGTTGTCGACGATGTCCGCGTTGAGGGACGGCAGGTACAGGGAGGCGAGCGTCGCGAGCAGCTGGAGCACCAGCAGCAGGCCGACGGCGCCGGCGTACGGGCGCAGGTAGGTCCGCGCCAGGGAGACGAGCATCAGGGCTCCTGGGGGTGGGGGGTCCGGGGCGTCGCCGCCCCTGGGGGGTTCTCGGACGGAGCGTTCGAGGCAGTGTTCGTCGTCGTGGTGGCCGCGGGCACGTGTTTTTCTCCTCGATCCTCCGCGATGCCGTGCACGAGCGCATCGGCGACGACCCGGGGCGAGGGCGCGGGCAGCAGGTGGTCGACCCGCGCGTGCGTGCCGGCGATACTGGCCTCGACGAGGGCCACCGCGACCTCGATCGGCACCCGGAGCCGGTGCTCGTCGGGCTGCAGCACCCCGATCAGCCCGGCGACGGTGGCCTCGCGCTGCTGCTCGCGCTGCTGCGCCAGCTGCGCCCGGAAGTCCTGCACGTGCCCGGGCTCGACCTGGTCGCGCGCACCGGTGCGGTGGTGCAGCGCGCGCAGCACGCCCATCCAGCGCATGACGTCGGTCATCCGGCGGCGGCCGAGCTCGATGACGCGCTCGAGCCGCTCCTCGAGGGGCGCCTCCCGGTCGATCGCCGCGAGCTCGGCGCGCGTCTCGACCGGCCCGGAGGCCCGGTGCAGGCCCTCGACCGCCACCGCGCCGATCAGGGTGAGCTTGTCGCCGAACGCCCGGAACAGGGTGCCCTCGGCGATGCCCGCGGCGTCGGCGAGCTCGCGGCTGGTGACGTCGAGGCCGAACTCGCCGACGAGCGGGAGCACGGCGTCGATGATCGCCGAGCGGCGGTCGTCCGGCGCCATGGGCGCGGCGCGACCGGTCGGCGTGGGCGTGGGACTCATGAGCGCCACACTAAATGAGTGAGCGCTCACTCCGCAACGTCGCGCGCGGACCTCCCCCTCCCGCACGGCCAGGACGGGCACGACGAGAGGGCCGCCACCCCACGGGGTGACGGCCCTCTCGATCGCAACCCTGCGCGACCTACTGCTGCGGCTCCTCCGGCTCGCCGCCGAGCG
This sequence comes from Isoptericola sp. NPDC056578, assembly GCF_042793275.1. Lineage (NCBI taxonomy): Bacteria > Bacillati > Actinomycetota > Actinomycetes > Micrococcales > Promicromonosporaceae > Isoptericola > Isoptericola sp. NPDC056578. Next base: position 59,681 of record NZ_JBHTVC010000010.1, on the reverse strand, counting down.
AGCGCGGCTGCGCCCCGGGAGCCGGCGGCGCCGTCGGGCCGTCGGACGGCCGCTGGCCGCGCTCGGCCGACGGGTCGAACGGCGCGCCCGAGCGCGTGCCCGCGCTCGTCGCGTCGGCCGTGGCGGCCTCCGCCTGGCGCCGCGCCTCCGCGAGCGCCTCGCCCGGGTCCTCGAGGGCCTGCGCGGGGAGCGACGACGGTCGCGGCCGCGCCTCGGCCCCGCCCTCGTCGCCCGACGGCGGGGTCGGGATCCCCGGCGTGCCCGGCACGCCACCGAAGCCCTGGGCGATGGACCCGAGGGCGGCGGTGAACTCGGTCGGCACGACCCACAGCTTCGAGGCGGTGCCGTTCGCGATCTGGGGCAGCATCTGCAGGTACTGGTAGGCCAGCAGCTTGGGGTCGGCGTCACCCTGGTGGATCGCGTCGAAGACCTGCAGGATGGCGCGGGCCTCACCCTCGGCCGTGAGGATCGCCGACTGGGCGTTGCCCTCCGCGCGCAGGATCTGCGACTGCTTCTCGCCCTCGGCCGTCAGGATCTGGGACTGCTTGACGCCCTCGGCCGTGAGGATCGTGGCGCGGCGGTCGCGCTCGGCGCGCATCTGCTGCTCCATCGCACCCTGCACCGAGGCGGGCGGCTCGATCGACTTCAGCTCGACGCGGTTCACCCGCACGCCCCAGCGGCCGGTGGCCTCGTCGAGGACCCCGCGCAGCTGGCCGTTGATCTGGTCGCGGCTGGTGAGCGTCTGCTCCAGGTCCATGGACCCGACGACGTTGCGCAGCGTGGTGACCGTGAGCTGCTCGATACCGGTGATGTAGTTCGCGATCTCGTAGACCGCCGACTTCGGCTCCGTCACCTGGAAGTAGATGACCGTGTCGATGCTCACCACGAGGTTGTCGCTCGTGATCACCGGCTGCGGCGGGAAGGACACGACCTGCTCGCGCAGGTCCACGCCGGCGCGGATGCGGTCGACGAACGGCACCAGCAGGTGCAGCCCCGGCTCGAACGTCTTGTTGTAGCGGCCCAGGCGCTCGACGATCAGCGCCGTCGCCTGCGGCACGATGCGCACGGCCTTGACCAGCGCGACGATCAGGACGATCGCCAGGATGATGAGCACCACGTAGAGCACGATGGTGCCTGGTTCGGTATCGGACACGTCGGTCCCTTCCGTCGACCTGGTCGACATCAGACGGTGCCGCCGGGGCACCCGGCGGGTCGTACGGGTCCCTGCTCGGTGCGGTCAGGGCCACCCGAGCCACAACCGTCAGGCGGTGTGCTCGGGCTGCTCGTGCGTCGTCGCGACCGGCTCGACCACGGCGGTGGCGCCCTCGATGCGCAGCACGCGCACCTCCGCTCCGACCGGGACGCGCCCGGTGGAATTCGGGATGCCGTCGTCCTCGAGCCGGGCGCTCCAGACCTCGCCCTGCAGCTTGACGCGGCCGCCGGTCTCCGTGACCTCGGCCAGCACGACGGCCGACCGGCCGATCTGTGCCGCGGCGTTGGTCTCCACGAGAGGCGTGCGCTGGCGCAGGTGGCGCAGCAGCCACGGGCGGAGCGTGAAGAGCAGCAGCGCCGACACGATGCACGCCACGACGATCTGGAGCCAGAGCTCGCCGCCCGCCGCGGCCGTCACCGCACCGCCGAGCGCGCCCCCCGCGAGCATGATCAGCACGAGGTCCAACGAGAGCATCTCGATCGCGGCGAGCAGCAGCGCGCCTCCGACCCACCACAGCCAGGAGTCCACGGTTCTCTCCCCTCGTCGTCCCTCGCGGGAGCGTGCGGTGCCGGGAGACCCTCAGAAGAGCGACGCCCCCGCCACCATGTTTTGCACAGACTTTACCAAGCCTGAGCCGACGCGGGAAGCCGTTTCAGCGACCGGCGGGTCGCGCCGCGCGGGCCAGCCAGCGGCCTCCGCCGTGGGCGACCATCAGCGGGGTGCCGAACGCCTGCGAGAGGTTGTCCGCGGTGAGCACCTCGTGGATCGGCCCCGCGGCCTGGATGCCGCCGCGCTTCATGAGCATGAGGTGCGTGAACCCCGGCGGGATCTCCTCGACGTGGTGCGTCACGAGCACCAGGACCGGCGACGCCGGGTCGGCCGCGAGCTCGGCGAGCGCCCCGACGAGCTCCTCGCGGCCGGCGAGGTCCAGGCCCGCCGCGGGCTCGTCGAGCAGCAGGATCTCCGGGTCGGTCATGAGGGCGCGGGCGATCTGCACGCGCTTGCGCTCGCCCTCCGACAGCGTGCCGTAGAAGCGGTCCGCCAGGTCGGCGACGTCGAACGCCGCCAGCAGGTCCTTGGCGCGCTGCTCGTCGAACTCCTCGTACGTCTCCTGCCAGCGGCCGGTCACGCCGTACGCCGCCGTGAGCACGACGTCGCGCACGGTCTCGCTGCCCGGGATCCGGTCGGCGAGGGCCGCGGAGGCGAAGCCGATCCGCGGGCGCAGCTCGAAGACGTCGACGCGGCCCAGCCGCTCGCCCAGGAGCTCGGCGGTGCCGGCCGTGGGGTGCGAGCGCGCGGCGAGGATCTGCAGCATGGTCGTCTTGCCGGCGCCGTTGGGGCCGAGGACGACCCAGCGCTCGCCCTCGTTCACCTGCCAGTCCACGGCGTCGAGGATGGTGGTGGTACCGCGTCGTACGGTGACGCCCTGCAGGTCGAGAACCGCGCTCATGAGGCCCGACCCTACCCGAGCCGTGCGGCGGGACGGCCCGCGTCCCGGCCTGCGACGACGGTGCCGGGACGTCTACCCTGAGGCCCGTGGAGACCGACCCGACCGCGCTGCCCCGCAGCGTCGTGCTCGCGCTCTGGCTCGCCACCGCCGGCGCCGCGCCCGGCGTGGTGGTGCGCAACGTGCAGGGCGACGACGAGCCGCACGGCGTCGTCGGGCTGCCCGGCCGCGCCGACGAGGACGACGCCGACCTGCGCGACCTCGTCACCGCGTGGCTCGCCGGGCCCCGCGAGGTCTGCGCCCTGCTGCCCGCGCCCGGCGACCTGGGCGGCGCACCCGCCGCGGTGAGCGCCGAGGCCACGGACGCCGGGGAGTGCGTGATGATCACCACGCCGGCCGGGTCGTGGGCCGCGGTCCCCGCGGTCACGGCGTTCGGCAGCGCGCTCGAGCCCGGGCACCTCGTGGCGTGGCAGGTGCGGCCCGTGCCCGCCTGGTCGACCCACGTCGCCGGGACCCTCGGCTCGCTCGCCGACGCCGAACGGGAGCTGCGCACCAGCCTCGTCACCGCGACGGACGCGCTCGACTCCCTCGACGTCGCCCGGTGGCGCGACGACGCCGCGGACGCCATCGAGCGGCTGCGCGGCGGCAGCACCGACGCCTGGCCCGTGCCCGCGCTGGACGGCCGGCGGGCCCGCGTGCTGCAGCTCGCGACCCGGCTGCTCGCGATCGTCGACCTCGCGACCGTCGACGACGGCGGCGCCGTGAACCTCTGGCAGTCGGACCAGCGGTCCACCGCCCTGCGCGAGGTGGAGCGCACCGCGCGGCACGCGCTCAGCGCCGCGACGTACGCCTCGGTCCGCTGAGGTCCCGTCAGCCCGCGAGGACCGACCGGTAGACGTCGAGGGTGCGCTCGGCCACCGCCTCCCAGGAGAACAGCTCCTCGGCCCGGCGCCGGCCGGCCTCCCCCAGCCCCGCGGCCCGCGCCGGGTCGGCGAGCACCCGCTCGAGGGCGGCCGCCAGGTCCCCCACGAACCGCTCCGGGTCCAGCGGCGTGCCTGTGCCGTCGTCGGCCTGCTCGATCGGCACCAGCGCGCCCGTGACGCCGTCGTCGACCACCTCGGGGATGCCGCCGGTCGCGGTGCCGACGACGGGCAGGCCCACCGCCATCGCCTCGAGGTTGACGATCCCGAGCGGCTCGTACACCGAGGGGCAGACGAAGACGGTGCTCGCCGCGAGCACGGCGACGAGGTCCGGGCGCGGCAGCATCTGCTCGATCCAGACCACCCCGGCCTCCGCGCCGGTGCCGCCGGGCCCGGCGACGCCCGTGCCGCCCCGCGCCCGGCGCAGCTCGGCCACGAGCCCGCGCACCTCGGCCATGAGCTCCTCGGTGTCGGGGGCGCCCGCGCACAGCACGACCTGCACCTCGCGCGGCAGCCGTGCCGCGGCGCGCAGCAGGTACGGCAGGCCCTTCTGGCGCGTGATCCGCCCGACGAACACCACGGCCGGGCGCTCGGGGTCGATGCCGAGGTCGCGGACGACGCGCTCCGCCGCGGGGTCGCCCGCCGGCGGACGCCGCCAGCCGGCGAGGTCGATCCCGTTGTGCACGACGTGCACCCGGTCCGGGTCCAGCTCCGGGTAGACCCGCAGGATGTCGGAGCGCATCCCGGCGGACACGGCGACCACGCCCGCGGCGCCCAGGTAGGCCGTGCGCTCCGCCCACGAGGACAGGGCGTACCCGCCGCCGAGCTGTTCCGCCTTCCAGGGCCGCAGCGGCTCGAGCGAGTGCGCCGTCACGACGTGCGGCACGCCGTGCAGCAGGCCGCCGACGTGCCCGGCGAGGTTCGCGTACCAGGTGTGCGAGTGCAGGACGTCGGCCCCTCCGACGTCCTGCGCCATCGCCAGGTCCACGCCGAACGTGCCGAGTGCCGGGTTCGCGGAGGCGAGCTCGGCCGGCACGCCGTACCCGGTGACGTCCGCCCCGGCGTCGTCGCCGGTGCGCGGCCCGTCGAAGCAGCGCACCCGCACGTCGACGTGGCGGCGCAGCACCGCCGACAGCTCGGCGACGTGCACCCCGGCGCCGCCGTAGACGTGCGGCGGGTACTCGCGGGTCAGCAGGTCGACCCGGAACGGGCGGCTCGCTGGGCTGCTGGACGGGCTGCTCGTCGACGTGCTCACGCGGCCAACCTAGCGGGGTCGGCGGGTCGCGGGCGCGGCGGCCCACGACGCCCTAGGGTCGGGGCATGGCGTCGACCCAGCCCCGCGTGCTCGCGATCGTCCTCGCCGGGGGCGAGGGCAAGCGCCTCATGCCGCTCACCGCGCACCGTGCCAAGCCGGCGGTCCCCTTCGGGGGCATCTACCGGCTCGTCGACTTCGCGCTGTCCAACATCATCAACTCGCACTACCTGCACGTCATCGTGCTGACCCAGTACAAGTCGCACTCGTTGGACCGGCACATCTCCAAGACGTGGCGGATGTCGTCGCTGCTCGGCAACTACGTGTCGTCCGTGCCCGCGCAGCAGCGGGTCGGCAAGCACTGGTACCTCGGCTCGGCGGACGCCATCTACCAGTGCCTCAACATCATCGACGACGAGCGGCCCGACATCGTCGTGGTCGTGGGCGCCGACCACGTGTACCGGATGGACTTCTCCCAGATGGTCGAGGCGCACGTCTCGTCGGGCGCCCGCGCCACGGTCGCGGCGATCCGGCAGCCGATCGCGATGGCCGACCAGTTCGGCGTCATCGAGGTGGACCGCGAGGACCCGACCCGGATCAGCGAGTTCCTCGAGAAGCCCGAGAGCCCGGTGGGGCTGCCCGACTCCCCCACCGAGGTGCTCGCCTCGATGGGCAACTACGTGTTCGACGCGGACGCGCTCGTCGAGGCCGTCACGAAGGACTCGGCCGACCCGGACTCCCGGCACGACATGGGCGGCGACATCATTCCCGCGTTCGTCGCCGAGGGCACCGCCGGCGTGTACGACTTCATCCGCAACGAGATCCCCGGCTCCACCGACCGCGACCGCGACTACTGGCGCGACGTCGGCACCATCGACGCCTACTTCGAGGCCAACACCGACCTCATCGCCGTGCAGCCGGTCTTCAACCTGTACAACCAGGACTGGCCCCTGCTCACCGGCTACACGGGCCTGCCGCCGGCGAAGTTCGTGCACGCCGGGCCAGGGCGCCTGGGCCACGCCGCCGACTCGATCGTCTCGCCTGGTGTCCTCATCTCCGGCGCGACCGTCGCAGGGTCCATCCTGTCCCCGGGCGCGCACCTGCACTCCTGGGCCACCGTCACGGACGCCGTCGTGATGGACAACGTCCAGGTGGAGCGGCACGCCCAGGTCCACCGCGCCATCCTCGACAAGAACGTGGTGGTGAGCGAACGGGCCCGGGTCGGCGTCGACCACGACGAGGACCGGGCCCGGGGGTTCACCGTCTCGGAGTCGGGGATCACCGTCGTCCCGAAGGGCACCGTCGTTGCTTGATCCCGCTCGTACCGCCCCCGCACCTCGCAGCACCGAGAACGGCGGCGCCGGGGCCCTCCGCCGTCGGCTCGTCGTCACCGACGTCGACTCCACGTTCATCACCGCCGAGGTGATCGAGCTGCTCGCCGACCACGCCGGCACCCGCGCCCAGGTCGCCGAGGTGACCGAGCGCGCGATGCGTGGCGAGCTCGACTTCGCCGGCTCGCTGCGCGAGCGGGTCGCCACGCTGCGCGGCGTCCCCGTCGAGGCGCTCACCGCGGTGCGCGAGGCCGTCGTCCTGACCCCCGGCGCCGCCGACCTCGTGAGCGAGGTGCACCGGCGCGGCTGGGAGTTCGGCCTCGTCTCGGGCGGCTTCGCCGAGATCCTCGGCCCGATCGCCGACGCGCTCGGCATCGGCCGCTGGCGCGCCAACCGCCTCGAGGTGGCCGACGGCGTGCTCACCGGCCGCACCGTCGGGCCGGTCGTCGACCGTGCCGACAAGGCCTCCACGCTGCGCCGCTGGGCCGCCGAGTGCGGGCTCGAGATGGTCGACACCGTCGCCGTCGGGGACGGCGCCAACGACCTCGACATGATCGACGCCGCGGGCATCGGCATCGCCTTCGCCGCGAAGCCGCTGGTGCGCGCGCAGGCGCCATTCAGCGTGGACGGACCCCGGCTCGACGACGTGCTCGGCGTCATCGACGCGGTGGACGCCGCCGCGGGCCGCGGGCCCGGCACCGCGCAGCCCTGAACCGGCAGCCCTGAGCCGGCAGCCCCTAGCCGGCAGCCGTAGCGCGAACCGCCTGGCAGGGGCCAGGATCGGTGCCATGGCGACGACGGTCGAGACCAACGCGCTCAACACCATCGACGAGTCCGAACGGCACGGGAGACCCCGGGACCTGTTCTGGCCGTGGTTCGCGGCCAACGTGTCCGTGCTGGGCCTCGGCTACGGCGCGTACCTGCTGGCCTTCGGCGTGTCCTTCTGGCAGGCCGTGGTCGTGGGTGCGGTCGGCATCGTGGCGTCGTTCCTGGCCTGCGGGTTCATCTCGCTCGCAGGACGGCGCGGCTCGGCGCCCACGATGGTGCTGAGCCGGGCGGCGTTCGGCGTGGACGGCAACCGGCTGCCGTCGCTGCTGTCCTGGATCCTCACCGTGGGCTGGGAGACGGTGCTCGTCGCCCTCGCGACGCTCGCCACCGCCACCGTGCTCGGCACCCTCGGGTGGGGCGGCGGCACCGTGACGCAGGTCGTGACGCTCGCCGTCGTGGCGCTGGTCGTGGTGGCCGCCGGGATCTTCGGGTTCCAGCTCGTCATGCGGCTGCAGCAGGTGATCACCGTGCTGACGGCGGTGCTCACCGTGGTGTACGTGGTGCTCGTCGCGGGCCACGTCGACTGGGCGACGGTCGCCGCGATCCCGCCGGGGAAGGCGCCCCAGGTGATCGGCGGGCTCGTCTTCATGATGACCGGGTTCGGCCTCGGCTGGGTGAACATGGCCGCCGACTACTCGCGCTACCTGCCGCGCACCGCGTCCGGGCGGGGCGTCGTCGGCTGGACGACGTTCGGCGCGTCCCTGCCACCCGTCCTGCTCCTGGTCGCCGGGCTCCTGCTGGCCGGGTCGGACCCCGCCCTCGCCGACGCGATCGGCACCGACCCGATCGGCGCGCTGGCCGTGCTGCTGCCGGAGTGGTTCCTGATCCCCTTCATGGTCGTGGCGCTGGCCGGGCTGATCGGCGGCGCGGCCCTCGACATCTACTCCTCCGGCCTCGCGCTGCTGTCGCTGGGGCTGCCGGCGCCGCGCTGGGTGGCCGCCGCGATCGACGGCGTCCTCATGGTGCTCGGCGCGATCTACGTCGTCTTCGTCGCCGACGACTTCTTCGGCCCGTTCCAGGGCTTCCTCATCACGCTCGGCGTGCCGATCGCCGCCTGGTGCGGCGTCCTGCTCGCCGACATCGCGCTGCGGCGGCGGGACTACGCGGACGACGAGCTGGGCGACCGCCGCGGGCGGTACGGCAGCGTGCGCTGGTCCGCCGTGCTGCTCGTCGTGGCGGGCACCGCGATCGGCTGGGGGCTCGTCACCAACACCTACGCGGGCTGGTTGTCGTGGCAGGGCTACCTGCTGGGGCCGCTGGGCCTCGGCGGGCGGGACGGGGAGTGGGCGGGCGCCAACCTCGGCGTGCTGGTCGCCCTCGCGCTCGGGCTGCTCGGCACGTTCGTGCTCTCGGCGCGGGCCGTGCGCCGGCAGGAGGCGGCATGAGCGCCCCGACCCCCGGCGACGGCGGCGCCGCCCTCGTCGTCGTCGACATGCAGGTGGTCTTCGGCCGACCGGGCAGCCCGTGGGCCTCCCCCGGCTTCGACGCCGCCGCCGACGCCCTGCGTCGCCTGCTGCCCGCGTTCGCCGGGCGCACCGTGTGGACGCGCTACGTGGCGCCCCGCGCACCGCAGGGGGCCTGGCGGGAGTACTTCGCGCAGTGGCCGTTCGCCCTCGTGCCGCCCGACGACGCCCTGTACGGATTCGCGGACGGCCTGGACCCCGCGGGGGCGCCCGTCGTCACGGCGACGACGTTCGGCAAGTGGGGGCCCGAGCTCGACGCGGCAGCGGGGCACGCCTCCGAGCTGGTGGTGGCCGGCGTCTCCACCGACTGCTGCGTGCTGTCGACGGTGCTGCCCGCGGCCGACGCCGGTCGGCGGGTGCGCGTGGTGGCCGACGCCTGCGCCGGGGCGAGCGCCGCCGATCACGAGCGGGCGCTCGACGCGATGCGGCTCTACGCGCCGCTCGTGGAGGTCACGACCGTCGACGAGGTGCTGGGCGCGGTCTGACGCCCCGGCGGACGCTCAGGACGGGCGGCCGACGTGCACCAGGCGGGCGCCGTCGCGGCCCCACTCGGCCCACGGCTCGGCCGACTCCAGCACCGCGTAGGTGGCGGTCGGGACGCCCACGCGCACCTGCGCGACGGCCGCGGCGTCCGAGCCGTCGCCCGCGAGGTAGGCCGCCGTCGCCGCCATCGTCGGCTCGTGCCCGACGACGAGCACCGTGCGCGCCGACGCCTCGACCTCCCGCAGGAGGCCGAGGACGTCGCGCACGCTCGCCTCGTAGAGCTCGTCGCGCACCTCGAGCGAGGCGTCGGCGGCGCCGTCGAGGTGCGAGGAGGCCAGGTCCCAGGTCTGCCGGGTGCGCAGCGCGGAGGACACCAGCGCGACCTGCGGGCGCAGTCCCGCGGCGGTCAGCGCCATGCCGACACGGCTCGCCTGCTTGCGCCCGTTCAGCGCCAGCGGGCGGCGGTCGTCGGGGATCACGCCCTTGCCGGGCTCCGCCTTGGCATGGCGCAACAGCACGAGGCGCCAGGTCGGCGCCTCGCCCTCGGCCTGCGTTACCGCTCTCATGGGCTCCGTCTCACAGGTCGTTCCGGGGGCCGCTCCGGGCCCCGACCCGTCACTGACCCATCGCGTGCACACCGCCGTCGACGTGGACGATCTCCCCCGTCGTGGCGGGGAACCAGTCCGAGAGAAGTGCCACGACGGCGCGCGCAGCCGGCTCCGCCGTCGTCTGGTCCCACCCCAGCGGGGCCCGCTGCGGCCAGGCGTCCTCCATGGTCGCGAACCCCGGGATGGACTTCGCGGCCGTGGTGCGGATGGGCCCGGCGGAGACGAGGTTACACCGGATGCCGTGCGGCCCGAGGTCACGGGCCAGGTAGCGGTTGGCGGACTCCAGACCGGCCTTCGCGACGCCCATCCAGTCGTACACCGGCCAGGCGAACGTCGCGTCGAACGTGAGGCCGACGTAGGCGCCGCCGGACATCAGCGGGCGGGCCGCCTCGATGAGCGACTTGTACGAGAACGTGGAGACCTGGAGGGCCGTCGCGACGTCGCCCCACTCGGCACCCAGGAAGTTGCCGCCCATGACGGACTGCGGCGCGAAGCCGATCGAGTGCACGACGCCGTCGAGGCCGTCCACGTGCTCCTTGACGCGCTCGGGGAGCGCCGCGAGGTCCTCGTCGCTGGTGACGTCCAGCTCCACCACGGGCGCCGTGACCGGCAGCCGCTTCGCGAACGCCTGCGTGAGCTTCATCTGGCGGCCGAACGAGGTGAGCACCACCTCGGCGCCCTCCTCCTGGGCGAGGCGGGCGGCGTGGAACGCGATGGAGCTGTCCGTGAGGACGCCGGTGACGAGGAGCTTCTTGCCGTCGAGCAGAGCCATGATGACCTTCCGGTTGTGCGGGGGTGAGGAAGCGAAGGGTGCGGGGCGGGGCCGGTCAGTGACCCATGCCGAGGCCGCCGTCGACCGGGACGACGGCGCCGGAGACGTACGCCGCGGCGTCGGACGCGAGGAACTCGACGACGCCGGCGACCTCGTCGGTCGAGGCGAAGCGGCCCGCGGGGATGGACGCCTTGTACTGCTTCTGGGTGGCCTCGGGCAGGGCCGCCGTCATGTCGGTCTCGACGAAGCCCGGCGCCACGACGTTCGCGGTGATGCCGCGGCCGCCGAGCTCCCGGGTGATCGACCGGGCCATGCCGACGAGGGCCGCCTTGGACGACGAGTAGTTGACCTGGCCTGGCCCGCCGTAGAGGCCCACGACCGAGCCGACGAGCACGATGCGGCCCTTGCGCGCCCGGATCATGCCCTTGGACGCGCGGCGCACGCAGCGGAACGTGCCGGTCAGGTTGACGTCGAGCACCGTCTCGAACTCCTCGTCGCTCATGCGCATGAGGAGTTGGTCGCGGGTCACGCCGGCGTTGGCGACGAGCACCACGACGGGGCCGAGGTCGGACTCGATGCTCGAGAACGCGGCGTCGACGGCCGCGCTGTCCGTGACGTCGGCGACGTAGCCGTGCACCCCGGCCGGCAGGTCACCGCCGCGGTAGAGCGTGGCGACCGTGTCGCCCGCGGCGACGAAGCGCTCGGCGATGGTGCGGCCGATGCCGCGCGCCGCGCCGGTCACGACGACGACCCGGCCGGTGGGTGCGGCGGGCTGGGGGGCGGGGGCGTCGGTCACGGTTCTCCTCGGCGGTCGGGGGCGGTGCGTCGGCACCGGTGTCGGCGTCATGCTGCTCGGCATGCCGGTCGACAGGATGCTCGACGTCGTCGGGACGGTGCTGCGGGCGGTCGGGCACGGCCGACGCCCTGGTGACGCTACCCCGACCGGGCGGCCCCGCAGGGTCGCGGCGCGTCACACGTCCTCGCGGCGCTTTGTCGGATCCCTACAAGGCGAGGTGCTGTCCCGTCGGGTCCCTGGGCCTGCGCGTGCCGCCTTAGACTGGCCGGGTGAGCAACGCCCGCGCGACCTCCCCCGGTCCGCGCCCCTCCGGAGGCCGCCGCCACGGTGCGGACCAGGTGCCCGAGGTCCCCTCGATCACCAGCGCCCCCGAGCCGCTGGAGGAGGACCAGGCGCGCCGCACGCGGCGCTACCTCATCCAGATGGGCATCCGGATCGTGTGCTTCGTCGGCGCCGTGCTCGTGGACGTCCTCTGGATCCGGCTGGTGCTGGTGGCCGCCGCGGTCGTCCTGCCCTACTCGGCGGTGCTCTTCGCCAACGCCGGCCGCGACCGCGTCACCTACGACACGTCGCCGATGGTCGACGTCGCGCCCGCCGAGCTCACCACGTCCGCCCAGGACGGCACCGCCCCGCGCCGCCGGGAGACCTCCGGGCCGGAGACCTTCGACGGCCCGCACCGCGTCGTGGAGCACCAGGACGACGAGCCGACGGACGAGAACCCCACGGACGTGGACCCGACGGACGAGAACTAGGAGGAACTCGCTGATGGACCTGCTCGGGACGAACGCCGACCCGGTGGCGGGCGAGCTGGTGTGCTCCGCCAAGGGCTGCCGCGCCGAGGCCGCGTGGGGCCTGCTGTGGAACAACCCGCGGCTGCACACCCCGGAGCGCCGCAAGGTGTGGCTCGCGTGCGACGACCACCGCGAGCACCTCGAGCAGTTCCTCGGCGCACGCTCGTTCTGGAAGCAGACCGTCCCCGTCGCGGAGCTCGATCGCGCGTGACGACCGACCACCCCTCGACCGGCAGCCCCCTGGCGCCGGACGACCACCGCTCCCCCGATGCGCCGGCGGCCCCCCGCACCCGCCGGCAGTGGATCACCCTCGGCCTGGGTGCCGTGCTCCTGGCCGCCGTGTGCGTGCTGGCCGCCGTGTGGCAGTGGCACCGCTACACCTGGCGCGAGGCGCAGATCGACCTGGTGCAGTCCAACTACGCGGCGGCGCCCGTCCCCCTCGCCGACGTGCTGCCCGAGCCCGGCGCCGTCCTCGACCCGGACGACGAGTGGCGACCCGCGGTGGCCACCGGCACCTACCGCCCCGAGGACACGGTGCTGCTGCGCAACCGGCCCGTCGGCGGCCAGCCCGGCTTCCACGTGCTGGTGCCGCTCGAGACCACCGGGGCGGACGGGGAGCCCGTCGTCATCGTCGTCGACCGGGGGTTCGTGCCGCTGGGCGAGGACGCGAGCGCGCCGTCCTCCGTGCCCGACCCGCCGGCCGGCGAGGTCGAGGTGACGATGACGATGCGGCCCGACGAGCCCGCCTCGGACCGCGGCACCCCCGCCGGCCAGGTGCAGGCCATCCACACCGACCAGGTGCTCGCCGCGGGCGCGGACGGCGCCGCGTGGGCCGACGGGTCCACCGTGGGCGGGTACGGGCAGCTGCGCTCCGAGGACCCGGCGGCCGCGACGACGCCGGGCGCGCTCCCCGAGCCGGACACCGATCCCGGCTCCCACCTCAGCTACACCGTGCAGTGGTGCATCTTCGCGCTCGGCGCGCTGGGCGGCTACGTCGTGCTGTGGCGGCGCGAGACCCGGCCGGTGCACGTCACGGCGGGCGACCTCCTCGCGGCGGGCGAGGGCCCGGACCCGCTGGACGGGACCGGCCGGCCGGGCGCCGCCGTGCGTCCGCAGCGCGCCCGGCGGCCGCGGGTGGACGAGGACTACGAGGACGCGCTGCTGGACGCCGCCGAGCGGCCTCAGGCCAGCGACACCAGCTCGGCGTAGTCCGCGGACCACAGGTCCTCGTCGCCGTCCGGCAGCAGCAGCACCCGCTCCGGGTTGAGCGCGTCGACGGCGCCGTCGTCGTGGGTGACCATCACGACGGCGCCCTCGTAGGTGTCGAGCGCCCCGAGGATCTCGGCGCGCGACGCCGGGTCGAGGTTGTTCGTCGGCTCGTCGAGCAGCAGCACGTTCGCGCTGGAGACGACGAGCGTGGCGAGCGCGAGGCGCGTCTTCTCGCCGCCGGACAGCACGTTCGCCGGCTTCTCCGCGTCGTCCCCGCTGAAGAGGAACGACCCGAGCACGGAGCGCACCTGGGTGTCGGTGAGGTCCGGGGCCGAGTGCCGCAGGTTCTCCACGACGGTGGCGTCCATGTCCAGGGTGTCGTGCTCCTGGGCGTAGTAGCCGATCTTCAGGCCGTGCCCCGGCACGACGCGGCCCGTGTCGGGCTCCTCGACGCCGCCGAGGATGCGCAGCAGCGTCGTCTTGCCCGCGCCGTTGAGGCCGAGGATGACCACGCGGGACCCGCGGTCGATCGCGAGGTCGACGCCCGCGAAGACCTCCTGCGAGCCGTAGCTCTTCGACAGCTCCTCGGCGGTGAGCGGCGTGCGACCGCAGGGGGCGGGCTTCGGGAAGCGCAGGTGCGCGACCTTGTCCGCGCGCCGCTCCCCCTCCAGCCCGGAGAGCATCCGCTCCGCGCGCTTCATCATGTTCTGCGCGGCCGTGGCCTTCGTGGCCTTGGCACGCATCTTGTCGGCCTGGGCCAGCAGCACGCCGGCCTTCTTCTCCGCGTTCGCCCGCTCGCGCCGGCGGCGGCGCTCGTCCTGCTCGCGCTGCTCCAGGTACGCGTCCCAGCCCAGGTTGTACTGGTCGAGCTCGCCGCGGTTCGCGTCCAGGTGGAACACCTTGTTGACGGTGGCGCGCAGCAGGTCGACGTCGTGGCTGATCACGACGAACCCGCCGTTGTACGACTTGAGGTAGTCGCGCAGCCAGACGATCGAGTCGGCGTCCAGGTGGTTCGTCGGCTCGTCGAGCAGCAGCGTGTCGACGCCGGAGAAGAGGATCCGCGCGAGCTCGATGCGACGGCGCTGGCCGCCGGACAGCGTGTGGAGGGGCTGGGCGAGCACGCGGTCGTCGAGGCCCAGGTTGCTGGTGATGCGGTGCGCCTCGGACTCCGCGGCGTACCCGCCGGCGGCGAGGAAGCGCGCCTCGAGCTTCGGGTACCGCTCCAGGGCGGCGGCCTGCGTGTCGGCGTCGGCCGAGGCCATCAGGCCCTCGGTCTCGCGCATCTGCGTGACGATGCGGTCCAGCCCGCGCGCGCTGAGCACCCGGTCCATCGCGATGACGTCGAGGTCTCCCGTGCGCGGGTCCTGCGGCAGGTACCCGATGTCGGTACCCCGCGTGATCTGCCCTGCCGCGGGCAGCGTCTCGCCCGCGAGCGTCTTGGTGAGCGTCGTCTTGCCCGCGCCGTTGCGGCCGACGAGCCCGATGCGGTCGCCCGGGGCGATGCGGAACGTCGCCTCGTGCAGGAGGGTACGGGCGCCGAAGCGCAGCTCGACGCCGTGGGCGGTGATCAAGGCAGGGGTGTCCTTCGAAAAGCGGGCGGGGTTCTGCGTCGAGTCTAGTGCTCGGCGCCCCGTCCGACGACGACCTAGGTCACAGGGGGTCCGGCCGCACCCCGCTGTCGATAAGGTTCCCCGCGTGACACGCGCCCCCCGCCCGGCGACCGCCGGCCTCGCCGTCGTCGTGGTCCTCGCCGGCCTCGGCGGCCGCACCCTGCTCCCTCCCGCGGTCGGCGGGCCGCTCGGGGACGCCCTCTACGCGACGCTCGTGGTGCTCCTCGTGGCGTTCGTCGCTCCGCGCACCCGCCCGGTCGTGGCCGGCGTCGTCGGGCTCGTCGTGTGCGCCGGGATCGAGACCGCCTGGCTGACCGACGTCCCGGCCCAGGTGGTCGCGCGCTTCCCGCTCGCGCGGTATGCGCTCGGCACGGCGTTCACGCCTGCCGACCTGGCCTGGTACGCCGCCGGGGCCGTGGTGGGCGCGGCGCTGCTCGCCCTGGTCCGCCCCCGGTCGCGCGGGGTGGACCTCTCGCTGCGGCACGTGCGCGCCGCGGGCGGGCCCCGGCGGCTGCGCGCGTCGCGCGCGGTGCCCGTCGGGCTCGTCGTCGCGCTCGCCGCGGCGGGCGGGGCCCTCGCCTGGGTGCTGCGCTCCGAGACCCAGGACCTGTCCGCGCGGCTCGTCGTCGCGCAGGACGCGCTCGACGGCTCCGCCGACAAGGTGACCGACCCCGACGTCCGCGAGGACCTCGCTGCGACGATCGTCGACGCCCGCGCGCTGATCGACGCGACGCCGGTCCTCGACCGGCTGCCCGGCGACGCCCCGGCGCTCGGCGCGCGGCTCGACGACGACGTGGCGGCCGTGCAGGCCGCACGGCTCGCGTTCGCCCGCGCGCAGGCCGTCGAGTCCCGCGACGCGCTCGCCCCGGTGGCGCGCCGCGCGGGTCGCGTGCTGGCCGCGACCGACGAGCTCGCCGAGGACGGGAAGGACGCCGGCGAGACGCTGCGCGCCACGTCGCGCGACGCCCTCGGGACCGCCGACGAGCTGACCTCCGAGACCCAGGACGACCGGCTCGCCACGGCGTCGCTCGCCGACCTCGAGTCCGCCGCGGCGGACCTGTCCGCGCTCCGCGACGACCTGGCGGGCACGACCGTGGACCTGCTGACCGCGCAGGACGCCGTCGTGTGCCCCGAGCCGGACCAGGTGTGGTTCCCGGAGGCCGGGAAGATCTCGGCGAAGCGGCTCGCGCCGATCCCGTGGGCGCCGCAGCACTCGGTGCGCGCGGACGTCCTGGACGGGCTGGTGGCGCTCGACGCCGCCTACCGGGCCGAGTTCGGTCAGCACCTCACGGTCAACTCCGCCTACCGCAGCTACGACCAGCAGGTCGCGGTGTACAACCCCGACGACCCCAACCCGCTGGCCGCGCCGCCCGGGTGCTCGAACCACGGCCTGGGCACCGCCGTCGACATCGCCATGGGCCCCGAGGGGTTCGACGGCGCGCGCTACGCCTGGCTCAAGGAGCACGCCGAGGAGCACGGCTGGACCCACCCGGGCTGGGCCGAGCCCGACGGCCGGCTGCCCGAGCCGTGGCACTGGCAGTCGGTCGAGACGCCGACGGAGTACTGACCCGGCACCGCCCCGCCGTCAGGTGCCGGGGAGCCGGCGCACGTCGAGCGGGACCTCCCGGACGCCGTCGCCGTCGCGCTCGACGCGCAGGACGGGGCGGTCCGGGCGCTCGCTCACCGCGTCGACGGGCACGCCGTCGACGAAGCGCAGGGCCGCGTACTCGTCCACCGCGTAGCCGCCCGGGAGCGCCCCGGACGCCACCCAGCCCAGGTAGGCGTCGCGGCGGTCCTCCTCGCCCAGGTAGTGCGGGCACGCGCTGCCCGGGACGAAACCCAGGCCGTCGTCCAGGGGCGCGAGGGGGCCGAACGAGTCGGTCGACGAGGACTCGAACCAGCAGTTCATCCCGGCGCTGATGCCGGCGAGTACCGTCCCCTGCGCCGCGGCGCGGGCGAGCAGGTCGGGCAGGCCGTGCCGCCGCCAGACGACCAGCAGGTTCGCCGTCGAGCCGCCGCCCACGTAGACGACGTCCTGCTCGAGCAGCAGCTCCGGGTCGGCGTAGCCCCACGGCTCGTGGCAGAAGAGCGAGAGCACGGACGTCCGGGCCCGCCCGGCGAACGCCTCCTCGAAGCGGTGCGCGTACCCGTTGTCGTCCCCGCTCGCGGTCGGCACGAAGCACACCTTCGGCGTGTCCTTGCCGGTGAGGTCGAGCAGGTGGTCGTCGATCGCCGAGGAGCCGTCGTCCGACATCGAGAACCCGCCCCCGCCGAGGGCGAGCACCGTACCGGTCGTTCTCGTGGGCCTCGTCGTGGGCCTCGTCGTGGGCATCGTCGTGGGCATCGTCGCGGGCATGGCCGGAGCCTACGGAGCGGGCACCCGTCGGCGCTCCCCATTTCCCGCGCGATCGCTCCGGCTGGGGCCTAGCGTGGTGCTCGTGACCTTCAACGAGGGCGGCGAGTTCGAGGGCGGCCGGGTCCGCAAGGGCGCGGGCGGACGGCGCGGCGCGGTCGTCGGCGGCGGCATCGGCGCCATCGTCGTCGCGCTGCTGGCCGTGTTCCTCGGCGGCGGCGACCTGGGCCAGCTCACCGGCGCGCTGGGCGGCGCCGTCCAGGACGCCGGGGCGCCCGCGGGGGACGGACAGGAGCAGTACGTCGAGGACTGCACCGCCGAGCAGGCGAACACCGATCGCGAGTGCCGGCTGTCCGCCACGGTGCAGTCGCTCGACGCCTACTGGGACCGCGTGCTGCCGCAGCAGGCCGGGGTGGAGTACGTGCTGCCCCCGGTGGAGAGCTTCTCCGGGTCGACGACGACGGGGTGCGGCTCCGCGACCAGCGCGACAGGGCCGTTCTACTGCCCGCCCGACCAGACCGTGTACGTCGACGTCTCGTTCTTCGACCAGCTGAGCTCCCAGTTCGGCGCCGAGGGCGGGCCGCTCGCCGAGGAGTACGTCGTGGCGCACGAGGTGGGACACCACGTCGAGCAGCTCACCGGCGCCATGGACGCCGCCGACCGCCGCGGCAGCGGGCCCGAGTCCGACTCCGTGCGGATCGAGCTCATGGCCGACTGCCTCGCGGGCATGTGGGCGGGCTCCGCGGCGACGGAGGTCGACCCCGACACGGGGGTGACGTTCCTCGACCCGATCTCCCCCGCCGAGCTGCGGCAGGCTCTCGACGCCGCCGCGGCCGTCGGCGACGACCGCATCCAGCAGCAGGCCACCGGCCAGGTCAGCCCGGAGGGCTTCACCCACGGCACCTCCGAGCAGCGGGTGCGGTGGTTCACCGTCGGTTACGAGGGCGGCACCCTCACCGACTGCGACACCCTGTCCGCCCGGACCCTCTGACGGGGCGCTCCTCGGCGTCGACGCCCGTCAGCCGGCGGTCTCGCCCTCTCCCCACGCCGACCCGGGCAGGCGCACGGTGAACGTCGTGCCTTCCCCCACCACGCTGGCGATCGTCAGCGTGCCGCCGTGGGCGTCGATGATCGCCTTCGAGATGGACAGCCCCAGCCCGACGCCGGGGATGCGTCGCTCGGTCGCGGTGGACGCGCGGAAGAACCGGTCGGTGAGGCGCCGCACCTCGTCGCCGGGGATGCCGACGCCCGTGTCCTGGACGGTCAGGACAGCGGCCGGTCCGCCGTCCTCGTCCGTCCCGGGTGCGGCGCGGACCGTGACCGTCCCGCCGCGCGGCGTGAACTTCAGCGCGTTCGACACCAGGTTGTCGACCATCTGCCCGAGCCGGGTGGCGTCGCCGTCCAAGGGCACCTCGGCCTCGGTCCCGTCGACGAGGTCGACGCCGGCGGCCCGGGCCTGTGGCGCGGCCGTGCGCAGGGCGCCGGCCGTGATCGTGCGCAGGTCGGTCGGCTCGGGCGCCACCGTGAACCGTCCGGCGTCCACCTGCGCCGTGAGCAGCAGGTCCTCCACCAGCCGCAGCAGGCGCCGCGCGTTGCGCTCCACAACCGCGAGATAGTCCCGCTGCTCGTCGGTGAGGTTCCCGTCGTCGAGGCCCAGCAGCTCCAGGTAGCCGAGGAGCGAGCTGATCGGGGTGCGCAGCTCGTGGCTCACGTAGCCGAGGAACTGGTCCTTGGCCCGTTCCGCCTCGAGCTGCTCCGTGATGTCGGTCGAGACGAAGAGGTACCCGGTGTGGCGCACGGACGGCTGCGGCAGGCGGCGGGTGACGGTGACCCGCACCGTCCCGGCGCTCTCCCCGCGCCGCAGCAGCGTCCAGTCGCGCACCTGGACCCCGCCGTCCATCGCGGCCCCGAGCAGGCCCTGCAGGCGCACCGACGCCGGGTCCTCGTCCGGCATCGGCCGCAGCCCGGCCTCCGCGGCCGCCACGTCGAGCTCCGTGGGCAGGCGCAGCTCCAGGATCGAGTGCCCCACCGCCTCGCCGGCCGCCCAGCCGGTGAGTCGCTCGGCGCCCTGGTTGAACACCTCGATCCGGCCCTGGACGTCCGTCGCCACGATCGCCTGCTCCGTGGCGGCGTCGACCAGCCCGGCCATGAGGTCGCGCGACGTGCGCAGCTGGCCGGTCAGCTCCTGCAGCCGCGCGTTCCGGCTGCGCTGGCCCTGTGCCGCGGCCGCGACGAAGGACGCGAGGGCGAGGCTGATGAGCGGGATCAGGACGGCTCGCACGATCGAGCTCTGCTGGTCCACCACGTGGCCGTGCCACAGGCGCGGGGCCGCGACCACCGCCGAGGCCGTGATCGTCGCCAGCACGATCCCCCGCCACCCCCCGTTCCAGGCCAGCGACACGACCGGGAGGAGGACGAGCGACGTGAAGTAGATCGCCGTGAACGACGTGCCGCGCTCCAGGAGCACGATCGCGAGCGCGCTGACGATCGGGAGCACGTCCTGCGCCGCCGGCGGCCACCGGTGCCACGGGGCGAACGCGGCCGCGGCGAGCACGAGCAGCTCCACGAGGGCGCCCGCGACGATGAACCAGCCCGACGCGACGGGCACCCCCGCGAGCGGGACCAGCGCCAGCGACACGGCATACAGGACCCCGAAGACGACCTGGCGCTTGAGCACGGTGTCGATCCGCGCCCACGCCGCGCGCACGGGGGCGAACCGTCCCAGCGGCGCGTCGACGCTCACGAGAACAGGGGCCCCGCGTGCAGCGCCAGGACGACCAGGGTCGCCGCGAGGGCCACGCCCGCGGACAGGAAGAGCCAGCGCTCCCGGCGCCGGTTCGTCCGGGTCTCGTCCTCGAGCGCGTCCGGGGCGAGCGTCGCCCACCACTCCTGGCGCTCCCGTCGGGTGCGGGGCTCCGCGGCCGTGCCGGCCGGCCGCTCGTCGGGCGAGGTGCTCATCCCACGACCTTCCCTGTCTTGATCGTCTTGTCCCAGGCCGTCGACGCCCCGCGGGCCTCCTTGACGTACGCGTCGAGGGTGATCGCGCACAGCAGCGGGCCGAACCCGACCACGTACAGCAGCAGGTTCGCGAGCCAGTGCAGCCGCGTCACGCCGTCCACCGCCCGCACGAGCCACGCCAGCAGCATCGCCACCAGCGGCCACGCGTACAGGAGGTACAGGAGCACCGACCGCCCCGTGGGGGACACCTCGAGCCCGAACAGCGACGGCAGTCGCTGGTCCCACAGCCCCGGGTACCAGGCGGCCACCATGACGACCAGCGACCCGATGCCGGGGAAGGTGAGCGCCTCGAACCAGGTGCGTCGCGCGGTGCGCGGGTCCACGAGCACCGTGAGCACGGTGACGTACACGTAGGCGACCACGGCCACCCACCACAGCGTCCGGAAGACCGCGATCGCGGACACCTGGTCGATCGCGTGCAGCACGACCAGCCCGACCGACGCGGCCGTGGCCGCGACCGGCAGCAGGTAGACCGAGAACCAGATGAGCCCGAACGACAGCGACCCCAGGCGGTGCCGGCGCGACGGGCGGAACCACACCCGGCGGAACCGCGACGTGATCTGCACGTTCCCCCGCGCCCAGCGCACGCGTTGCTTCCACAGGGCGCGGACCGACTCCGGCTCCTCGGCGCGCACGATCGCCGTCGGGTCGAAGACGACGCGACGCCCGGCCAGCTGCGTGCGGAAGGTGGTGAAGGTGTCCTCCGCGAGCGTCGTCGTGTCGATCTCGCCGCCGAGGTCCTCGAGGTTGGCCCGCGAGTGCAGCTGCGCGCCCCCGGCCAGGCAGGCGAGCACGCCCAGCACGTTCTGGGCGCGGCGGGCGGCGGCCTGCGCGGTGACGTACTCGTAGCCGATGAACCGCGCCACCGGCCCGGGCCGCTGGCTGCCCTCGGTGATGTAGCCCGTGACGGCACCCACCTCGGGGTCCGCGAGGTGGCGGGTCATCCGCCGTAGGGAGTCCGGCCGGTAGACGACGTCGGCGTCCATGATGAGCAGGGCCTGCATCCAGTCGTCCGCGAGCGCCGCGCGGATCCCGTGGTTGAGGGTGTGCGCCTTGCCCTGCCCGCCCTGTTCGCGCCGCAGGTGCTCGATGCGACCGGGGTAGGCCTCGGCCATCGCCCGCGCGACGTCCGGGGTCTCGTCGGTGCTCGCGTCGTCGACGACGAACACCCGCAGCCGGTCGGGCGGGTACTCCAGCCGCATCAGGCGCTCGAGCGAGGCGGCGAGCACGGCGCCCTCGTTCCACGCCGGGACCACGACCACCACGCGCGGCAGGTACGGTCCCGATCGCTTCCAGTGGTTCTTCACGGCGTGGAACGGCAGCAGCAGGTACTGGTAGACGCCGGCCGCCACGGGGACCACGCCGCACACGACGAGGACCATGCAGACGATCGTCACGATCCTCGTCACCGGGTCGTCGCTGAGCTCGAGGGTCATGCGTCACCGCCCAACCAGCGGTAGCGCCCGACGTCGCGGGCGTCGTGCGCGTCCGTCGACGCGACGAGGTCGACCCCCGCGGCCCGCAGGGCGCCGGCCACCCGCGCGCCCGGGCACCCCCACTTCTCGTTGACCTCGACGACGCCGCCCGCGGCGCGCAGCGCGCCCGCCAGGGCGTCCAGGTGCTCGGCCGTGACCTCGTCCTCGGCCAGCCCGACCTTGGGCAGGATCGAGAACGGGTGGGCGAGCTGCGCCGGGCCGCTCGCGGCGAGAGCACGGGCGTAGGCCGTGACGAGGAAGCCCACGGCGTCCGCGGCCGGGAGGCCGGCCGCGAGGCGCTCCCGGGCCACCCGCGGGCTCCACGGCCCGTCGGGGGCGGGCAGCTGGTGGTCGGCCAGCAGCACGCGCCCCGGCCCCCGCGGCGCGCCGACGGCGGCCAGCACCTCCGGGGGCGCGTCGACGGAGCCGGCGGTGTCGAGGAGCTTGGCCTCGACACCGGTGAGGACCGTCAGCCCCTCCGGCGGGTCGAGCGCCTCGGCCGCCCGCAGGAAGTCGGGCACGTGCGTCGCGCCGCGGCGCACGTGCTCCACCATCCGCACGACCGTCAGCCCGCGGTCCCGGGCGGCGTCCAGGTTCTCCGCCAGCGTGCTCACCGCGTCGTCGGAGAACGTCGAGTGCACGTGGTGGTCGCCGCCCAGGTCGAGGCCGGTGGGGGCGGGGCCGCCCGCGGGGGTGGTCACGAGGGCGCCCCGTCGTCGGCCCGGCCGACGCGGGGCTCGGGCAGGATCTCTCCCACCGGGAGGAAGCGGTCCTCGAGGAAGCGCACGTTGGCCAGCTCCCGGAAGTCGACGTGCCGCGGGACCTCCCGCCCCAGCACCGCGTCGAGCGTGAGGGACGGCATGTCCACCCCGGCGGCGATCGTGAGCGGCATCGCACCCGGGAACCGGGGGTTCACCTCGAGCAGGGCCGGCACGCCGTCGCGGTCCCGCTTGAGCTGGACGTTGGCCACGGTGGTGAGGCCGATGACCCGCGCCACCTCGGCGGCGGTCGCGACGAGGGCGTCGTCGTGCAGGGTCACGCCGGCGACGGACACGCCCGAGTCGACGCGCAGGCGGGCCCTCGGGACCGCCGCCACCACGTGCCCGGACGCGTCGGCGAGCACGTCCACGGAGTACTCGTCGCCGGGCAGGAGCTCCTGGACCAGCAGGTCCTCGGTGCCGCGCACGGCCTCCAGCTCGGCCTGGTCGGTCACGAGGCGCACCCCGCGGGAACCGGCACCGCGGCGCGGCTTGACGATCACGGGGAAGTCCCAGCCCTGGTCCGCTCCGGACTCCCCGAGCAGCTCGGTGCGCGGCACGCGGACGTGGCCCGCGCAGGCGCGGGCGAGCGCCAGCTTGTCCAGGGCCGTCTCGAGCGTCGCGAGGCTCGGCGACGCGAGCGTGGTGCCCGCCCGCGCGAGCCGGTCGCGCGCGGCGGCCAGGCGAGGCAGCTCGACGTCGACGGTCGGGAACAGCACCTCGATGCCGTCCTCGGCGCACAGCAGCGCGACGCGCTCGACGAAGTCGTCCGCCAGCCCCGGGGGCACCAGCCGGCGGCGCCCGTCCGGCACGAGGTAGATGCCGCTGGCCCAGCGGTCCATGTCCGCGGCATAGACCTCGACGTCCCCGCGCGCGAGCAGCGAACGGATCACCGCCACCCCCGCCGGTCCCCCGGCCCCCGTCACGAGCACCCTCGTCATCAGGCTCCCCCTCGTCCCTCGGAGCGGGACGCCGGGACGGCGGCGCCGTGCTCCTCGTCCTCGTCCTCGTTCGCGCCCGCGGACTGTCGTCGACCGAGCAGCTGGCTGGCGCGCAGCATCTCGAGCGGCTCCACGTACTCGCCTCCGCCGTACCGCGACCAGTAGCGCGCGGTGGCCCGGACCAGGTCCGGCTGCATGTAGTCCCGGTGGGACTGCGACACGAACGCCGCGAGCATGCGCAGCTTCGTCTCGACGAACCCGTCGACGGGCACGAACCGCGTGGGCCGGAACTCGATGGTCGCCGACGGGCTCTGGTAGCAGGCGACGGTGGAGACGCGCCGCGCCGCCACGTCCACGGCACGGTGCACGGTGCGGTGGTCCTGGTGACGGTCGTTCGCCGAGTGCGTGTAGACGATCGTCGGCCGCACCTCGGCGATCACCTCCTCGATCGCGGTGATCGCCGTCGCCAGGTCGATCCGGGTGTCCTCGAGGTCGCGCACGACGAGCCCCGCCCCGATCTCGGCGGTCGCGGCGGCCGCCTCCAGCCGCCGGTCGGCGGCCACACCGCCCACAGCACCGCCCGACAGCACCAGGACCGTGACCTCGTCGCCGGCGGACCGGTGGGACGCGAGAGTCGCCCCCACCCCGATCTCGACGTCGTCGGGGTGCGCGCCGACGGCGAGCACCCGGTCGGTGGGCCTCGCCCGCCGGCGCGCGGCGTCCACGAGGGCGTGCGCCCGCTCGACGAGCCGCGCGGAGTCCAGCGGCTTGACCAGGAACTCGTCGGCGCTCTCGCGCAGCGCCTCGACGGCGTACTCGACGCTGGCGTGCGCGGTCATGACGATCACGGGGATCCCCGGCACGCGCTCGCGGGCCTCGTGGATCAGCTCCAGGCCGGACAGGCCCGGCAGCTCGACGTCGGTGACGAGCAGCTCGGGGTGCTCGTCCAGGCGCTCGAGCGCGGTGTCGCCGTCGCCGGCGACCGCGACGTCCATCCCGCCGAGTCGCGTCAGGACGGTGCGCACGTACGCGGCGGCGTCCGGGTCGTCCTCCACGACGAGCACGCGCGGGCGGTCCTGCCGGCCGTCCGCCCCTCCTGCACCCGTCACGTCGACCACGATGCCAAAGGACCACGCCGACCGCGCGCCGGCGCCGTCGCGTCAGTGGTCCACGTCGCCGTCGCTCCGCGCGGGTCGAGGTGTGGGGGCGGGCCTCGACGTGGTGGGCCGGTTCCCGGCCGCGACGACCGCGGTCACGAGGTGATGCCCGCCCCTGGCGGGCACGAGCCAGGGGTCGGGCCCCGCTCCCGGCGACGCCGTCAGGCCTCCGTCGGGCCGAGGTCGGGGGCGGCGACGAACCTGGCGCGCGGTGCGGCCGCGCCGTGCAGCTCCAGCAGCAGCAGCTCGTTGCCGGTGGCGCGCACCAGCGGCCCCGGCACGGCGAGCGTGCCCGTGGGGCCCTGGCTCGAGTACCGCCCGAGCAGCTCGCCGTTGACCCAGGCGAGCCCCCGCGTCCAGCCGTCCAGGCGCAGGAAGTGGTCGGCGCCCGCGACGGAGTCGAACGCGCCGCGGTGGAACGACGGCCCGCCGACCGGTGCGTCGGCGCCGCCCGCCGTCGCCCACTCGGCGTCGGCCAGGAGCGCCGGGGCGTCGTCGAGACGCAGGGGCACGGCCTCCCAGTCGGTGAGGGCGCGGGTGGCGGTGCGCACCGTCCCGACGATCCCCTTGGGCTCGCCGATCCGGGGGCCGTAGTTGACGCGGCCGCGGTCCTCGACGAGCAGGGTCAGCGTGCCCGCCCGGCGCGGCAGCGGCAGCGACCAGGCGTGGGTGGTGCGGTCGAGCACGCCGACCGGGTCGCCGTCGAGCGCCACGAGCGCCCGGTCGCGCACCTCGTCCACCACGAGGACCGCGTCCTCGGCCGTGACCCGCGTGCCGTACAGCACGAACCCGGACCACTGACGCAGGTCGTCCATCGTCGGCGGCTGGGCGGACGACGTCCGCGACCTCGGCCCGGACACCAGGCCCAGGACGGCGTCGAGCGCCGCGCTCCGGTCGAGGACGACGTCGAGCGCCGGCGCCGGCGCCGGCTCGACGGGCACCTCGTCGGGCACCGGGGCGTGCTTGGCGATCACCGCGCGCAGGGCGTGGAACTTCGCGGTCGGCGCGCCGTGCTCGGACAGTGGGGCGTCGTAGTCGTACGACGTGGTGATGGGCAGGTACGTGCCCTTGTCGTTGGCCCCGTTGGTCAGGCCCAGGTTGGTGCCGCCGTGGAACATGTAGAGGTTGACCGACGCGCCCGCGCCGAGCAGGTCGTCCAGGTCGGCCGCCGTGGTCTCCGGGGCGGTGACGTGGTGCTCCAGCCCCCACGAGTCGAACCAGCCGTCCCAGAACTCCGTGCACATCAGGGGCCCGGTGGGCTGGTGACGACGCAGCACGGCGAGGCGCTCGAGGGACCGAGAGCCGAAGTTCGCCGTCTTGTGCAGCTCCGGCAGGCCGCCGAGCGAGAGGTGCTCGTCGTCTGCCTGGTCGCACGTGAACAGCGGCACGTCGATCCCCTGGGCCCGCGTGAGGTCGACGAGCGCGCGCAGGTAGCGCGCGCGCTCGTCGACGGGCACGCCCGGGTAGGCGCCGTACTCGTTCTCCACCTGCACCAGGAGCACCGGGCCGCCGCGCGTCACCTGCCGCTCGGCCACCAGCGGCAGCAGGTGCGCGTAGTAGGTGCCGATCGCGTCCAGGAACGCCGGGTCGTGCCGGCGCACCCCCGTGCCCCCGTCCGCGAAGAGCCACGCCGGCAGCCCGCCGCCGTCCCACTCCGCGCAGATGTACGGCCCGGGGCGCACGATCGCGTGCAGCCCCTCCGCCGCGACCAGGTCCAGGAACCGGCCCAGGTCGCGCCGGCCGGTGAGGTCGAACCCGCCCGGCTCCGGCGCGTGGAAGTTCCACGGCACGTACGTCTCGATCGTGTTCAGCCCCATCAGCCGCGCCTTGCGGATCCGGTCGGCCCACTGGTCGGGGTGCACGCGGAAGTAGTGCAGCGCCCCGCTGATCACCTGGAAGGGGCGGCCGTCGAGCAGGAAGTCCCGCTCGCCGATCTCGAACGTGGGCATGGGGCGGGGCACCTCTCCGGGTCTGCGGGACGAAGGTCGGGCACGGGTGTCCCTGCGGTCAGGCCTCCGAAGCCCGGGAGCCCGACCGCAGGGACGCTCGCCGGGACTACTTGTTGACGGTGAAGCCCTGGCCGTTGCCGTACGTGGCGGACTGCTCCTGCCACGTCGCCAGGCCGTCCGTCAGCGTGGTGCCGGAGACGTACGCCTGGCCCACCGTGTCGTTGAAGATGGAGTTCGCGTAGACCTGGAACGGCAGGTACTGCCAGCCCTCCACGACGTTCGCGGCGGAGTCGGCGAGCACCTCGTTGATCTTCTGGCCGCCGAAGTACTCGGACTCGGCGCCGCGGAACTCGTCCGACTCGAGGTCGGCCGTGGTGGCGGGGAACGCGCCGCCGTCGAGGCGGGCCTGCACGCCGTCGCCGTTCGTGGCGTAGTCGACGAAGGCGTAGGCGAGCTCGGCGTTCTCGCTCGCGGCGGGGACGGTCAGCGACGAGCCGCCGTTCTCCGACGTGGCGTGCTGCCCGGCCTCCCACTGCGGCATCTCGGCGACGCGCCACTTGCCCTCGCCCTGCGGGACGCCGGACTCGAGGTTGGCGGGCATCCACGCGCCGATGGTCAGGGTGGCGATGGTGCCGTTGCCGAGGCCCTGGTACCACTCGTCGCTCCACGAGCCGACGGGGGCCAGCAGGTCCTCGTCGATCAGCTGCTGCCACACCTCGGCGAACTTCTGGGTGCCCTCGTCGCCGGCGAAGTCGATCGTCACGTCCGTGCCGTCCACCTGGTACGGGTGGCCGCCCGCCTGCCAGATCATGCTGGTGGTGAAGCCGGCGTCGCCGATGTCGTTGGCGATGTAGGCCTTCGGGTCCTTCTCGTGGATGGTCCGGGCGGCCTCGAGATACTCGTCCCACGTGGTCGGCACGTCGACGCCGTACTTGGCGAAGACCTCCTCGTTGTAGAAGAGGGCCATGGGGCCGGAGTCCATGGGCAGGCCGTAGACGCCGTCGCCGCTGTGCACGGAGTTCCACGGGCCGGTGCTGAACGTGCCGTCCAGCTCGTCCGCGCCGAGCGGGCCGAGGTTCGTCAGCGCCTCGGAGATGGCGAACTGCGGCACGGCGTAGTACTCGACCTGGGCGACGTCGGGCACCCCGTCGCCGGCCGAGATCGCGTTCTGCAGGGCCGTGTACTGGTCGTTGCCCGTCCCGACGTTCTCGAGGTTCACCGTGACGTTCGGGTACGTCTTCTCGAAGTCCGTCACGACCTGCTCCAGCGTGGGCTCCCACGCCCAGACGGTGATCTCGCCGCCCTTCTCGAGGACGGCGGCGGTGTCGACGGGCGCGGCGTCGCCGCCGCCCGAGCCGGCGTCGTCTCCGGAGCCGCAGGCGGCCAGGCCGAGGGCGAGCACGCCGGCGAGGGCGGTACCGCGCGCCAGGTGGCGGGATCGTGCGTTCATGGGGTCCTCACTTCATCGTCAGACGGGGATACGCGGGGAGGTACGGGGGTCATTCCTTGACGGACCCGGCGGCCAGGCCGGACTGCCAGTAGCGCTGCAGCAGCAGGAAGGCGGCGACCAGCGGCAGGATCGTCAGCAGGGCGCCGGTGATGACCAGGTTGAAGATCGCCTCGCCGCCGGCGGTGGCGGCCTGCGCGTTCCAGGCGTTGAGCCCGAGCGTCAGGGGGTACCAGGACGAGTCGCGCAGCATGATCAGCGGCAGGAAGTAGTTGTTCCAGGTGGCGACCATCGTGAACAGCAGCACCGTGACGATCCCGGGCGCGAGCAGCGGCAGGCTCACGCGGAAGAAGGTGCGGAACTCGCCCGCCCCGTCGATCCTGGCCGCCTCGAGCAGCTCGCCCGGTATGGCCTCCGCCGCGAAGGTCCACATGAGGTACAGCCCGAACGGCGAGATCAGGGACGGGATGATCACGGCCCACGGCGTGTTCGTCAGGCCCAGCTGGCTGAACATGAGGAACGTCGGGACGGCGAGCGCCGTGCCCGGCACCGCGACGGCGCCGATGACGAGGGCGAACACCCCGCGCTTGCCCGGGAAGTCGAACTTCGCGAGGGCGTACCCGCCCAGGATGGCGAGGAACGTCGCGCCGCCGGCGCCCACCACCACGTACAGCACGGTGTTGCCGAACCACCGCACGAAGACGCCGTCGTCGTAGGTGAGCGTGGTGACGATGTTGTCCCACAACGAGAACGAGTCGCCGAACCAGAGGCCGAACGAGGAGAACAGGTCCTCCTGCGTCTTGGTCGCGTTGATGAGCAGCCAGGCGAGCGGCACCAGCGAGTACACGAGCACGACGGCGGTGAGCACCGTGAGCAGCGGGCTGCGGCGCGGCCGTGCCACCGAGTGGTGGCGCGGGGTGCGCAGCCGCGGGGCGGGACGGGCGGGGGCGGTCAGCGTCGACACGGGTCACGGCTCCTTGCGCATGCCGCGCAGCTGCACCACGTAGGCGATCACCATGGTGATCAGGCCCATGATGATGGCCACGGTCGCGGAGTAGTTGTACTGCTGGCCGGAGAACGACAGCGAGTAGGCGTACAGGTTGGGCGTGTACGACGTCGTGATGGCGTTCGGGGCGAGCGACTGCAGGATGCTGGGCTCGTTGAACAGCTGGAAGCTGCCGATGATCGAGAAGATCGTGGCGATGACGAGCGCGCCGCGGATGGCGGGCAGCTTGATGGCGCTGATGACGCGCCACTGGCCGGCGCCGTCGATCTCCGCCGCCTCGTACAGCGAGTGCGGCACCACGCGCAGCGCGGAGTAGAAGATCAGCATGTTGTAGCCGACGAACTCCCAGGTCACGATATTGCCGATCGAGGCCAGGACGAGGTCCGGCGACAGGGGGTTCGGTAGGCTGATGCCGAAGGCGTCGTTGAGGTTGCCCACCAGGCCGAACCGCGTGCCGTACATGAAGCCCCACATGAGGGCCGCGACGACGGCCGGCACCGCGTAGGGCATGAAGATCGAGATGCGGAAGAAGCTCTTGCCGTACAGGCGGCCGCTGTCGATCGCGAGGGCGACCAGCAGCGCGATGCCGAGCATGATCGGCACCTGCACCACGAGGAACAGGCTGACGCGTCCCAGCCCTGCCCAGAACTGCGGGTCGGCGAGCGCCTGCGCGTAGTTCTCGAGCCCGACGAACGTGGTGCCGCCCACCATCTGCGTGCGGAACACCGACAGGTAGAGCGAGTAGGCGATCGGCGCCAGGAACACCAGCGCGAACACGACCATGAACGGGCCCACGAACATCCATCCCGTCCAGCGCCGACGACTGCGGCGCACGACGGGCACAGCGGTGCGGGCGGGCGGCGAGGATGCCGGAGCGTCAGCGGTCACGAAGCAACTCCCAGGAGGACGGGCGGGCCAAATGTTTACGTAAACATCGTGGCCGGACTAGAGTGTCGCGAGGCGCCAGGGATGTCAAGCCCTCGGACGCCGGCGGAGTCACGAGAGGCGGCACGAGAGGCGGCGATGGTGGAGACGAACGGCGCGCCCGGCGTGCGGCCCCGAGGGCGCGGACGCCCCCGGACGGCCCCCTCGATGGCCGAGGTCGCGGCGCTCGCGGGCGTCTCCTCGCAGACCGTCTCCCGCGTCTCGATGGGGCTCGACAACGTCAGGCCCGCGACGCGCGAGCGCGTGCTCGCCGCGATGGCCGAGCTGGGCTACGCCCCCAACACCGCCGCCCGCGCGCTGCGGTACGGCAGCTTCCGCACCCTCGGGGTCATCGCCCACCGGCTGGCCCGCACGGGCGAGTCGCGCACCGTCGAGGCCGTCGTCGAGGCCGCCCGCGCGGAGGGCTACACCGTCACGATCGTCGACGTCGAGAGCCCCTCCCCCGACGACGTCTCCGCGGCCGTCACGCGCCTCTCCCACCAGGCGATCGACGGGCTCGTCATCGTGCGCGCCGAGACCGCGACCCCGGACACGCTCGCCCTGCCGGCGCAGCTGCCCGTCGTCGTCTCCGACTCGCGCTTCGTGGGGACGCACCCCGCCGTGCGCGCCGACCAGACCGAGGGCGCCCGTCTCGCCGTGCAGCACCTGCTGGACCTGGGCCACCGCACCGTGCACCACGTCGCGGGCCCGGACGACTCGCTGCCCGCCCGCAGCCGCACCGACGCCTGGCGCGCCACGCTCGAGGCGGCCGGCCGGACCGTCCCCGAGCCCCTGCACGGCGACTGGACCGCGCGGACCGGGTACGCCGTCGGCCGCGAGCTCGCCGCCGACCCGGACGTCACCGCCGTGTTCTGCGCCAACGACGAGACCGCCGCCGGCATGCTGCACGCCCTGCACGAGGCCGGGCGCCGCGTGCCGGACGACGTGTCCGTCGTCGGCTTCGACGGCATCACCCTCGCCGAGCACCTGTGGCCGCCGCTCACCACCGTGGAGCAGGACTTCGCCCGCATCGGCAGCAGCCTCGTCGACCTGCTGCTGCGCCAGGTGCGCGACGACGTCGACCTCAGCGGCACGCACGAGACCGTGCCCGTGCGCCTCGTGGTGCGTGAGAGCACCGGTCCGGCGCCGCGCACCGGAGCGCGCACCCCCTGACGCCGTCGGGCGGGCTCGCGTCACGCTCCACGATCCGTCGTCCGAGCCGGGGACAGGCACCGGAGCGCCAGAAGTTAACGGTCATTCACATGGTGGGCGTAGGGTGCGCAGCACGACGCCCGTCACGCTCGGCGGGCCGGGCGGCTCGAACGACGAGATCCTGGACCTCGGAGGTGACGGCGGATGACAGCACTCCGGGCGACGTCCGGCGACGACGCCGGCACGCCGCCGCCGCGCGAACGGGCGGTCTACTTCGTCTCCGACGGCACGGGCATCACGGCCGAGACGCTGGGCAGCGCCCTCCTCGTCAACTTCCCTGCCATCACGTTCCGCCGCCACACCGTGCCGTTCGTCGACACCGACCGCGCCGCGCGCGACCTCACCGCCGAGATCGACCGGTCCGCGGCGGACGGGCTGGCCCCGATCGTCTTCACCACGGTGCGGGCGCCGGCGGTCCGCGAGGAGCTCGACCGGTCGCGGGGTGTCCTGATCGACCTCCTCGGCGGGCATCTCGTGGAGCTTGAGCAGGCCCTGGGCACGACGTCCAGCGAACAGCTCGTCCCGTCCCACGGCGTCGGCGACCTGGAGCGGTACTTCGCCCGCATGCGCGCGGTCGAGTACGCCATCGAGCACGACGACGGGCAGAGCCGGCGCGCGCTCGACCTCGCCGACGTCGTGATCATCGCGCCCTCGCGCTGCGGCAAGACCCCCACCACGATGTACCTCGCGCTGCAGCACGGGCTGCTCGTCGCGAACTACCCCCTCACCGAGGACGACTTCCCGGCCGACGGCCTGCCACCCGCCGTCGCCCCGTACGCCGCGCGGTGCTTCGGCCTCACCACCACGCCCCTGCGCCTGAGCCAGGTGCGCCACGAGCGCCGCCCGCACTCGCGGTACGCGAGCCTCGCCCAGTGCCGGCTCGAGCTGCGCCAGGCCGAGGACCTCTACCGCCGCACGCGCGTCCCGTTCCTCAACTCCTCCACCAAGAGCGTCGAGGAGATGTCCGCCGTCATCCTCCAGACCATGAAGCTGCGCGGCTGACGGCACCGCACGATCCGCACCCACGATCCGCACCCACGAAGGGACCGACGATGGCCCATATCCTCTGGTTCGACGAGATCGGCATGGACGACCTGGCCCGGGTAGGCGGCAAGAACGCCTCCCTCGGGGAGATGGTGTCCCGGCTCGCGGCGGCCGACGTCCGCGTGCCGCGCGGGTTCGCCACGACGGCCGAGGCCTACCGCCGGTTCCTCGAGCACGACGACCTCGCCGGACGCATCCGCGCCGCCGTCGAGGGCCTGGACACGGACGACGTCACCGCCCTCGCGCAGGTGGGGTCCGCCGTGCGGGGCTGGGTCGAGGCGCAGCCGTTCCCGGCCGACGTCGAGGCGGACCTCCGCGCGGCGTTCGCGAGGTTGGTCGCCGAGGACCCCGAACCGGAGCAGGTGACGTGGGCGGTGCGCTCGAGCGCCACCGCCGAGGACCTGCCCGACGCGTCGTTCGCCGGGCAGCAGGAGACCTTCCTCAACATCGGGGGCATCGACAACGTGCTCCACGCCGTGCGGTCCGTCTTCGCCTCCCTGTACAACGACCGCGCCATCGCCTACCGCGCGCACCACGGGTTCGACCAGCACGACGTCGCGCTCTCGGCCGGGGTGCAGCGGATGGTGCGCTCGGACGTCGGCGCCTCCGGCGTCATGTTCACGGTCGACACCGAGTCGGGGTTCGACCAGGCGGTCTTCGTCACCAGCTCGTACGGGCTCGGGGAGGCCGTGGTGCAGGGCGCGGTCAACCCGGACGAGTTCTACCTCTACAAGCCCGCGCTGCGCGCCGGCCGGCCGGCGGTCCTCAAGCGGTCCGTCGGCGAGAAGGCGGTCGCCATGCGCTACGCCGCCGGCCGGCACGTCGGCGGCAGCACGGTGTTCGCCGACGTCGACCCCGCCGAGCGCGCGCGCTTCTCCCTCACCGACGCCGAGGTGACCGAGCTGGGCCGCATCGCCCTCGTCATCGAGGAGCACTACGGCCGCCCGATGGACATCGAGTGGGGCAAGGACGGGGTGGACGGCAGGCTCTACGTCCTGCAGGCCCGCCCCGAGACCGTGGTCTCGCGCGACTCGGGGAACGTCATGCGTCGGTTCACGCTGCGCGAGCAGGGCACGGTCCTGCTCGAGGGGCGCGCCATCGGGCAGAAGATCGGCGCCGGCCGCGTCCGGGTGCTGTCCTCGGTCGACCAGATGCACGGCTTCGCCCCCGGCGACGTGCTCGTCGCGGACATGACCGACCCGGACTGGGAACCCATCATGAAGCGCGCCGCGGCGATCGTGACGAACCGCGGCGGGCGCACCTGCCACGCCGCGATCATCGCGCGCGAGCTCGGCATCCCGGCCGTCGTGGGCACCGGCTCCGCCACGCACGACCTGCCCGACGGGCACGAGGTGACCGTCTCCTGCGCGGAGGGCGACGAGGGACGCGTCTACGCCGGGCTGCTGGCGTTCGACGACGAGGCGACCGAGCTCGACCGGATGCCCGAGCCGCCCGTGAAGATCATGATGAACGTCGGCACGCCCGACCAGGCGTTCTCCTTCGCCCGGCTGCCGAACCACGGCGTCGGGCTGGCCCGTCTCGAGTTCATCATCAACCGGCAGATCGGCATCCACCCCCGCGCCCTCCTCGACGCGGACGACCTGCCCGCCGAGCTGCGGGACGAGGTCGCGAACCGCGTCGCCGCGTACCCCACCCCGCGCGAGTACTTCGTGCAGCGCGTCGCCGAGGGGGTGTCCACGATCGCCGCCGCCTTCGCGCCCGAGCCCGTCATCGTGCGGCTCAGCGACTTCAAGTCGAACGAGTACGCCAACCTCCTCGGCGGCACGCTGTACGAGCCCGACGAGGAGAACCCGATGATCGGCTACCGGGGCGCGTCCCGGTACCTCTCCCCCGACTTCCGCGAGTGCTTCGACATGGAGTGTGAGGCGCTGCGCCGCGTGCGCGACGACATGGGGCTCACCAACGTGCGGGTCATGATCCCGTTCGTGCGCACCCTCGACGAGGCGGAGGGGGTCGTCGCCCTCCTCGCCGAGAACGGGCTGCGGCGCGGCGAGAACGACCTCCAGGTCGTCATGATGTGCGAGGTGCCGTCCAACGCCCTGCTCGCCGACGAGTTCCTCCAGCACGTCGACGGCTTCTCCATCGGGTCCAACGACCTGACCCAGCTCACGCTCGGCCTCGACCGTGACTCCGCGCTCGTCGCCCACACGTTCGACGAGCGCGACCCCGCGGTCCGCGAGCTCCTCGGTCTCGCCATCGACGCCTGCCGACGCCACGGCAAGTACATCGGCATCTGCGGGCAGGGGCCGTCCGACCACGCCGACTTCGCCCAGTGGCTCGTCGAGCGCGGCATCGGGTCCGTGTCCCTCAACCCCGACACCGTCGTCGACACCTGGCTCGCGCTCGCGGCCGCCTCCGGAGGCGAGCACTCCCGCATGCTCTGACCTGAAGGTTCGCGCACGGTCTCGACGGGGAGCCCCGCGTCGTCGGGTTGCCGTAGGGTCGCGCCCATGACCGATCCGAGCGGCGCCGCCACCGCCACCGACGGACGGACCCGGATCCCGGGGCCGGTGCGGACGATCGACTACCACACGGCGGGCGAGCCGTTCCGCATCGTGCCGGCGCCTCCCGTGCCGATCCCCGGCGCGACCGTCGCCGAGCGGCGTCAGCGTGCGATCGACGACCCGGACGTCGACGGCCTGCGCCGCCTGCTGTGCTTCGAGCCGCGCGGTCACGCCGACATGTACGGAGGCTTCGTCACCCCGCCGGACGACGACGGCGCGCACCTCGGCGTCCTGTTCTGGCACAAGGACGGGTTCTCCACCGCGTGCGGTCACGGCACGATCGCGCTCGGGGCATGGGCCCTGCGCTCCGGCCTGGTGCCCGCCGACCCGTCCGGGGTCACCGACGTGGTGATCGACGTGCCGTCCGGGCGGGTGACCGCCCGCGTGCGCACCGGTGACGACGGCCGGGTGCGCGAGGTCGACTTCGTGAACGTGCCGAGCGCGCTGGTCGACGCCGGGGTGCCGGTGGCGACGAGCCGCGGCGAGATCCGCGTCGATCTCGCCTGGGGCGGCGCGCTGTACGCGTGCGTCGACGCCGCGAGCGCCGGCCTCACGGTGACGCCCGAGAACCTGGGCGAGCTCATCGCCCTCGGCCGCGAGGTCAAGGCCGCTCTCGCGGGCGACGCCCGCCTCGAGCACCCGACCGACCCGCGGCTGAGCGGCCTGTACGGGACCATCGTCGTCGACGACCTCGGCACGTCGCCCGACGGGGGCCCGCACCAGCGGAACGTGACGATCTTCGCCGACGGCCAGGTCGACCGCTCCCCTTGCGGGTCCGGCACGGCGGCGCGGGTCGCCGTCCTCGCCGCCACGGGACGGCTGGGCGACGGACAGGTGCTCGTCCACGACTCGATCGTCGGCACCCGGTTCCGCGCCCGGGTCCTGGAGCGCGTGACCGACGAGGGCCGCGACGCCGTCGTCCCGGTCGTCACCGGCGTCGCCCACCACGTCGCCACGTCCGTGTTCGAGGTCGACCCGGACGACACGCTGACCCCCGGATTCGTGCTGCGCTGAAATGGCGCACCGTGGCGTAGTGAGGCCGCGGTGCCGGATACGGTGGGCCGCGTATGAATCACGACGAATTCCCTGTCGCGGCATCCGCGACGGCCGCCGCAGCTGACCGGAGCATCGAGCGGGACGCGCTCGTCGACCTGTGCGGGAGGGCCGTCCGCGGGGCGGGTGGTTCGTCCGACACGGCGCGTGCGCTCGCCGAGGCGGTCGTCGCCGCCGAGTTCCGCGGCAGGCCGGCCGTCGGCGTCGCGCACCTGTTGGACTTCCTCCGAGCGATCTCGGACGGCCGCCTCCACGGCGATCCGAGCCCCGTGGTCGAGCGGCGGCGTACGTCGATCGTCGTGGCCGACGCCGATCGCGGCGCGGCCCAGGTCGCGTTCGCCCGCGCGCTCCCCACGGCGCTCGACGGGGCACGCGAGGCCGGTGTCGCCGCCCTGAGCATCCGGAACTGCTTCCCGGCGGGCGAGCTCGCCCACTACGCGTTGGCGGCGGCGCGAGCGGGATTCGTCGCCCTCGCCGCCACGAACTCGCCGGCGCTGCTGGCGGCCTACGGCTCCCACGTGCCGATCACGGGCACCAACCCGCTGGCGTTCGCGCTGCCGCACCCCGACGGGCCTCGGGCGTTCGACCAGGCGGCGAGCGAGACCGCCTGGGTCTCGGTGCGACAGGCCGCCGAGCGCGGCGACCCGATCCCCGCCGGGTGGGCCCTCGGGCCGGACGGCGCGCCGACCGACGACGCCTCCGCCGCGCTGGCCGGCGCACTCCTGCCGTTCGGCGGGGTCAAGGGCGCGAACGTCGCCGTCATGGTCGAGATGCTCGCGACGCTCTCGGGTGGCGCGTTCTCCGTCGATGCGGCGCCGTTCGACCGCGGCAGCGTCTCGCCGGCGGTCGGGCTCTTCCTCCTGCTGCTCGACCCGTCCGCCTTCGATCCTGGTTTCGTGGAGCGCGCCGAGGCGCACCACCGCCGGCTCGCGGCGGAGCACGGCGCCGACTTCGGTCGACGCAAGCCCGAGCCCGCCACCGTGCGGCTGCCCGCGGCGGTACATGACGAGCTCGAGGAGTGGGCACGATGAGGACCGACCGGACGATCGAGACCGTCGAGGCGCACACCGAGGGTCTCCCGGTGCGCGTGGTCACCGGCGGGGTCGAGGCGTTCCCGGGCGCCGACATGGCCGAGCGGCGTCGGTGGTTCATCGAGAACTCGGACGAGCTGCGCACCTACCTGATGTGCGAACCACGCGGCCACGGCTGGATGTCCGGGGCGGTCCTGCAGCCGCCCACCCGCCCCGACGCGGACTGGGGCGTGCTGTTCATCGAGGTCACGGGAGTGCTGCCGATGTGCGGGGCGGGAACGATCGCCGTGGCGACCGTGCTCGTCGAGACCGGGATGGTGCCCGTCGTCGAACCTGTCACGACGATCCGGCTGGACGCCCCCATCGGTCTGATCACCGCCGAGGTGCGGGTGCGCGACGGCCGTGCCGAGGACGTCACGATCGTCAACGTGCCGTCGTACGCCCACGAGCTCGACCGGCGTCTCGACGTCCCGGGGTACGGCGAGGTCCTGTGCGACATCGCGTTCGGAGGCAACTACTACGCCTTCGTCGACGCCGAGTCGCTCGGCATCCCGTTCGCGCGGGACCGCGTCGACGAGCTGATCGTCGCCGGTCGCGCCGTCATGGCTGCCGTGAACGACCAGGCCCGGCCCGTGCACCCGGAGACGGGCTACTCGGGCTGCGAGCACACCGTGTTCCTGGCTCCGGGATCCGACGCGGCGCGCGCCCGCCACGCGCTGATCAACCACCCCGGCTGGCTCGACCGGTCCCCCGGCGGCACCGGGACGAGCGCCCTGATGGCCGTGCACCACGCCCGCGGGCGGCTCCAGCGCGGCCAGGCCTTCGTCAACGAGTCGTTCATCGGCACCGAGTTCACCGGCCGCGTCGTCGAGGAGACGACCGTCGCCGGCTGCCCGGCGATCGTGCCGGCCATCACCGGCCGGGCCTGGGTGACCGGCTCGGCGCGGTTCGTGCTCGATCCGACGGACCCCTTCCCCGCCGGCTTCACCGTCTGACCCCGGGCGAGCCCGGCCCGCGGTGCCGCCCGTCACGACCGGTCGAGCCGATGTCGTGACTCCGGGAGGACGACGAAGGCCTCGCCCCGAGAGGGACGAGACCTTCGATCCGACGTCGCCGACTGTCTCTCAGACGTTGAAGCCCAGCATCCGCAGCTGCTCGCGGCCCTCGTCGGTGATCTTCTCCGGTCCCCACGGCGGCATCCAGACCCAGTTGATGCGGAAGCCGTCGACCAGCCCTTCGAGCGCGGTGCCGGCCTGGTCCTCGATGACGTCCGTGAGCGGGCAGGCCGCCGACGTGAGCGTCATGTCGATCGTGGACATGTTGTTCTGGTCCACCTGGATGCCGTAGACGAGCCCCAGGTCGACGACGTTGATGCCCAGCTCGGGGTCGATGACGTCGCGCAGGGCCTCCTCGACGTCCGCCGCCGTGGTGGGCGTGGGGGCCGCGGCCGGCTCGGCGACGGGCGGGGCGGCCGCGTCGGTCGTGTTCTCGGTCATCGTGTCCTCTCAGGTTCAGGTCGGCTTCAGCCCAGCGCGCCGCTGCGCGCCAGCGAATCCTTGAGCGCTGCCCAGCCGAGCAGCGCGCACTTGATGCGGGCGGGGTACTGCGAGACGCCGGTGAACGCGCTCGCGTCGCCGAGGGCGTCCAGGGCGTCCTCGTCGTCCAGGCCCTTGCCCCGCGAGGCCATGAGGTCGTGGAAGACGGCGTCCAGACGCGCGACGTCGGCCAGGTCGTGCCCGGTGACGAGCTCGGTCATCACGGAGGCGGACGCCTGCGAGATGGAGCAGCCCTGTCCCTCCCAGGACACGCCCGACACGGTGGAGCCGTCGACGTCCACGCGCAGCGTGATCTCGTCGCCGCAGGTCGGGTTCACCTGGTGCGACTGCCCCGACCGGTGGTCGGCGGGCGCGTCCACGAGACCCCGCCCGTGCGGGCGCTTCGCGTGGTCCAGGATCACCTGCTGGTACATCTGCTCGAGCGAGCTCACTGCTGTCCTCTCCGCCTACGTCAGTCCACACCGAAGAACGCGCGCACGCCCGCCAATGCTTCCCGGAACGCGGCGATCTCCTCGGCCGTGGTGTACACGGAGGCCGACGCGCGCGCCGTCGCGGCCACACCGAACCGGCGGTGCAGCGGCTGCGCGCAGTGGTGCCCGACGCGGACGGCGATGCCCTTGTCGTCGAGCACCTGCCCGACGTCGTGCGCGTGCACGCCGTCGACGACGAACGACACGACCGCGAGACGGTCGCGCGCGTCGGCCGGCCCGACGATCCGCACGCCCGGGATCTCGCCGATGCGCACCAGCTCGGCCGCGAGCTCGCGCTCGTGCTCGGCGACACGGTCCATGCCGAGCTCGTCCAGCCACTGCGCGGCCACGCCCATGCCGACGGCCTGGGCGACCATCTGCGTGCCCGCCTCGAACCGCTGCGGCGGCGGGGCGTAGGTGGTCTCGGCCATGGTGACGACCTCGACCATCGACCCGCCGGTGGTCACCGGGGGCATGGCCTCGAGCAGCTCCCGGCGCCCGTACAGCGCACCGACGCCGGTGGGGCCGAGCATCTTGTGCGCGCTGAACGCCGCGAGGTCGACGTCCAGGGCGTGCAGGTCCACGGGCAGGTGCGGCACGGACTGGCACGCGTCGAGCACCGTGAGCGCCCCGACCTTCTTGGCGGCGGCGACCAGCTCGGCCACGGGGGCGATCGCGCCGGTCACGTTCGACACGTGGCCGAACGCCACCACACGGGTGCGCCCGGTGATCACGCTCGCGACGTCGGACAGGTCGATCCGCCCGTCGTCGTCGACCCCGAACCAGCGCAGGACGGCGCCCGTGCGGGCGCACAGCTCCTGCCACGGCACGAGGTTGGCGTGGTGCTCCGCCTCGGTGACGACGATCTCGTCGCCCGGGGCGAGCCGGAACCGCTCGGCGGCGGCGCCCCCGCGCCCGGCCGTCGCGTTCGAGAACGCGTAGGCGACGAGGTTGAGCGCCGCCGTCGCGCCGGACGCCCAGACGATCTCGTCGGTGTCCGCACCGACGAAGGCGGCGACGGCCGACCGGGCGTCCTCGAACGCCTCGGTCGCCTCCTCCGCGAGCTGGTGCGCGCCCCGGTGCACGGCCGCGTTGCGCTGCTCGTAGAAGTCGACCTCGGCCTCGAGCACGACGTTCGGCTTCTGCGACGTCGCGGCGGAGTCCAGGTAGACGAGCGGCCGGCCACCCCGCACCGTGCGCCCGAGCAGCGGGAAGTCCGCGCGCACGGCGGCGAGCTCCGCCGCGGTGAGCGACGGGCGCACGGTGTCGGTGGTGGTCATGCTGTCCTCCTGGTGACGGCTCCTGGTCGAATCCTCTCGACGAGGAGGTCAGGCCATCGTCGCGCCGGTGCCGACGTACTTGTCGTAGCCGTTCTCCTCGAGCTGCTCCGCGAGCTCGGGGCCGCCCTCCTCGGCGATCTTGCCGTCGACGAAGACGTGCACGAAGTCCGGCTTGATGTAGCGCAGGATGCGCGTGTAGTGCGTGATGAGCAGGACGCCGACGTCGGTGTTCGACTTGGCGCGGTTCACGCCCTCCGACACGACGCGCAGCGCGTCGACGTCGAGGCCGGAGTCGGTCTCGTCGAGGATCGCGAAGTGCGGCTTGAAGAGCTCCATCTGCAGGATCTCGTGGCGCTTCTTCTCACCGCCGGAGAAGCCCTCGTTGACGGAGCGCTCGGCGAAGGTCGAGTCGATGCGGAGGTTCTCCATCGCACCCTTGACCTCCTTGCCCCACGTGCGCAGGGCGGGCGCCTCGCCGTCGATGGCGGTCTTGGCGGTGCGCAGGAAGTTCGCCACCGACACGCCCGGCACCTCGACCGGGTACTGCATGGCGAGGAACAGGCCGGCGCGGGCGCGCTCGTCGACGGTCATCGCGAGGAGGTCCTCGCCGTCGAGCGTGACCGTGCCCGAGGTCACCGTGTACTTCGGGTGGCCGGCGAGGGCGGAGGCGAGGGTCGACTTGCCGGAGCCGTTCGGCCCCATGATGGCGTGCGTCTCGCCCGAGTTGATGGTGAGGTCGACGCCGCGCAGGATCGGCTTGGCGCCTTCCTTGGTCTCGACGCTGACGTGCAGGTCGCGGATCTCCAGGGTGGGCATGCTTCGTGTCTCCAGGTCTGTGTTGCGAAAGTCTGAGGCAGGTCAGGACGCGACGGCGAGCCGCTCGTCGACGTCCACGAGGATGCGGTCGCCGTCCACGGTCACCGGGTACACCGGCACGGGCTGCGTCGCGGGGAGCTGGACCGGCTTGCCGGTGCGCAGGTCGAACTGCGAGCCGTGCAGCCAGCACTCGACCAGGCAGCCCTCGACCTCCCCGTCGGACAGGGAGACCTGTCCGTGCGAGCAGATGTCCGAGAGGGCGTGCCAGTCGCCGTCGGCGTCGCGGACGACGGCGACCGGGACCGGGGCCCCGTCCGCGCCGTCGAGCTCCACGAGCATGGCCTCCTCGGGGGCGAGGTCGTCGGCCATGCAGGCCAGCTGGGAGGTCATCGGGACGTCACTCGCCCGTCGCCGGCGTCGCCGCGACGCCGGTGATGGCGCTCATCGACTTCTCCAGCTCGGCCTCGATCGACGCGAGCAGGCGCTCCTCGACCGACGGGACGCCGATCTGGTCGATCAGCTCCGCGAAGAAGCCGCGCACCACGAGGCGACGGGCATCGACCTCGGGGATGCCGCGGGCCATGAGGTAGAAGAGCTGCTCGTCGTCGAACCGGCCGGTCGCCGACGCGTGCCCCGCGCCCTCGATCTCGCCGGTCTCGATCTCCAGGTTGGGCACCGAGTCGGCGCGGGCGCCGTCGGTGAGGACCAGGTTGCGGTTGAGCTCGTACGTGTCGGTGCCCTCGGCCTCGGCCTGGATCAGCACGTCCCCGACCCACACCACGTGGGCGCCGGCGCCCTGGAGGGCGCCCTTGTAGGTGACGCGCGACTTGCAGCGCGGCACGGCGTGGTCCACGAAGAGGCGGTGCTCCTGGTGCTGCTCGGCGTCGGCGAAGTACAGGCCGACCATCTCGACCTCGCCCCCCTCGCCGGTGAACGTCGCGTCGGGCGTGATGCGCACGACGTCGCCGCCGAAGGTGACGACGACGTGCTTGAGCTTCGCGTCGCGGCCGATGCGGGCACGGTGGCTCGAGGCGTGCACGGCGCCGTCGGCCCAGTCCTGCACGCTGACGACGGTGAGGTGAGCGCCCTCGTCCACGACGATCTCGACCGTCTGGTTGAGGACGGCCTCGCCGCGGTGGTCGATGACGACGACGCCCTCGGCGTGGTGCTCCGCGTGCACCAGCAGGTGCTGCGCGGTCGCGTCCTTGGTCGCGCCCTCGACCCGCACGGAGGTGACGTCGGTGGCGACGGCCTCCGCGGGCAGGGTGATGACGGTCGCCTCGGTCGCAGCGTTCCACGCGGTGACGGCGGTGCGGTCGCCCGGCTTGCCGGCCGTGCCCAGGCGCGGGTCGTCCTTGCCGACGATCTCGACCTTGGCCTCCGGCGTCTCGACGACGCCCGTGAGGACGCCGCCGGCGCCGAGGTCGTCGCCGAACAGCGGCTGGAGCCGCGCGACCGGCGAGAACCGCCACTCCTCCTCGCGCCCGGTGGGCACGGGGATGTCGGCGAGGTCGAACGACGTCTTGCGCTCGGCGCGCGAGCCCGCCGGGACGACCCCGTGGGAGTGGGCGCCGTCGGCCACGGCGCGGGAGTGATCGGTAGTGATGGCCATCAGCCGACGGACCCTTCCATCTGCAGCTCGATGAGGCGGTTGAGCTCGAGCGCGTACTCCATGGGCAGCTCGCGCGCGATGGGCTCGACGAACCCGCGCACGATCATGGCCATCGCCTCGGTCTCCTCCATGCCTCGGGACATGAGGTAGAACAGCTGGTCCTCGCTCACCCGCGAGACCGTCGCCTCGTGCCCCATGGACACGTCGTCCTCGCGGACGTCGACGTACGGGTAGGTGTCGGACCGGGAGATCTGGTCGACGAGCAGCGCGTCGCACAGCACGGTCGACGCGGAGTGCTTGGCACCCTCGAGCACCTGCACCAGGCCGCGGTACGACGTGCGGCCGCCGCCACGGGCGACGGACTTCGACACGATCGACGACGACGTGCGGGGCGCGGCGTGCACCATCTTGCAGCCGGCGTCCTGGTGCTGGCCCTCGCCCGCGAAGGCGATCGACAGGGTCTCGCCGCGGGCGTGCTCGCCCAGCAGGTAGATCGCCGGGTACTTCATGGTCACCTTGGAGCCGATGTTGCCGTCGACCCACTCCATGGTGGCGCCCTCGGCGGCCGTGGCGCGCTTGGTCACCAGGTTGTACACGTTGTTCGACCAGTTCTGGATGGTCGTGTACCGCACGCGGGCGTTCTTCTTCACGACGATCTCGACGACCGCGGAGTGCAGCGAGTCGCTCGAGTAGATCGGCGCGGTGCAGCCCTCGACGTAGTGCACGTAGGAGCCCTCGTCCGCGATGATCAGCGTCCGCTCGAACTGGCCCATGTTCTCCGTGTTGATGCGGAAGTAGGCCTGCAGCGGGATCTCGACGTGCACGCCCGGCGGCACGTAGACGAACGAGCCGCCCGACCACACGGCAGAGTTCAGCGCGGCGAACTTGTTGTCGCCCGCCGGGATGACGGTGCCGAAGTACTCCTGGAACAGCTCGGGGTGCTCGCGCAGCGCGGTAT
Source organism: Isoptericola sp. NPDC056578 (assembly GCF_042793275.1). NCBI lineage: Bacteria > Bacillati > Actinomycetota > Actinomycetes > Micrococcales > Promicromonosporaceae > Isoptericola > Isoptericola sp. NPDC056578. The sequence continues at coordinate 16,373 of NZ_JBHTVC010000010.1, read as the reverse complement.
CGGTGTCGAGGAAGATGACACCCTGCTTCTCGAGCTCCTCGTTGATCTGGTGGTAGACGACCTCGGACTCGTACTGCGCGGCGACGCCGGCCACGAGGCGCTGCTTCTCCGCCTCGGGGATGCCGAGCTTGTCGTAGGTCTCCTTGATGTCCTCGGGCAGGTCCTCCCAGCTGGCGGCCTGCTTCTCCGTGGAGCGCACGAAGTACTTGATCCGGTCGAAGTCGATCCCCGTGAGGTCCGCACCCCAGTTGGGCATCGGCTTCTTCCCGAACAGCCGCAGCGCCTTGAGACGGAACTTCGCCATCCACTCGGGCTCGTCCTTCAGCGCCGAGATGTTCTTGACGACGTCCTCGTTCAGACCGCGCGTGGCGGCCTCGCCGGCGGCGTCGCTGTCGCGCCAGCCGAACTGGTACGCGCCGATCGAGTCGATGATCTCGTCATCGGACCGCTTCTCGGTGCCCTGTGCCAAAGCCGCCTGGGCGGCGTCCTGGGTGGGAGCGCTCATCGTGTTCCTTCCTGCGTGCCGCGGGTGCGGTGGGCCGGGGTGGGGAGGTTCTGGGGGGACGTCGGTGTGGAGACGATCGGCACGTTCGTGACGCACGCGTGCGCGCCGCCCGCGATCGTGGCCAGTCGCTGGACGTGCGTGCCGAGCAGCTCCGAGAACGCACGGGCCTCGGCCTCGCACAGCTCACCGAACTCCTCGGCGACGTGCTGCACCGGGCAGTGGCCCTGGCACAGCTGGACGGTGGGCAGCAGCGGGCCGCTCACCGGGCGGACCGAGGCGGCGTAGCCGTCGGCCGAGAGCAGGTCGGCGAGCTGGGCCGCACGCTCCTGCGGGTCGGTGGCCGTGAGGCGGGGCGCGTACCGCGCGACGACGGCGTCGTACCGGTCGGCGGCGAACTGCGCGACCGCGTCCGTGCCCCCGGTCTCGCGCAGGTAGCGCATGACCTGCGCCGCGAGCTCGGAGTACCCGCCGGCGAGGTCGGACTGGCCGCGCGCGCTGACGACGTAGCGGCGGGCGGGGCGGCCCCTGCGGCCCGACGACGGTCCGGCGTGCACCGCGATCGTGCCGTCCTCCTCGAGACAGGCCAGGTGGCGGCGGACGGCGGCCGAGGTGAGGCCGAGACGGTCGGCGAGCTCTCCCGCCGTCACGGGGCCCTCGCCGGCGACGAGCTCCAGGACGCGACGGCGGGTGGTGCCGTCGGTCTCGGGGACGCCGTCGAGGATCACCGGGGCGACGGGGGCACGGCGCGCGGGCGTGCGGGCGGTCGTGCTCGTCGGCATGCGCTCATCCCCCCATCCGGCTCGTGGACCACCCGGGGGCGGGTCTCCCACTGCAGACCTCGACCACCGGGAACGACGTCGATATAGGGAACATCCTTGTTGCGTAATCCAGGATGTCAAGCAAGGCAAGCCTCACCGGGGTCCCCAGGAGCCCCGGTGTCGCGAACGTCACTCGTCGGTGACGATGCGCCCCTCGATGACCTCGCCCGGGCGGCCGCCCGCGCCCCCGCCGGGCCCCTGCCGGCCGAGCTGGCGCAGCTTGATCCCGAGGGCGACCATCACGATCCCGATGACCACCGCGAACACACCGATCACGATCGACAGGCCCACGATCGCCTTCGGCGGGTTGGCGAAGCACACCACCGCGAGCGCCACCAGCAGCAGGCCGGCGAGCAGGTTCCACACCCACGACGCCCCGCCGCGCCGCCGCATGGCCGGCACGACGAAGAGCTGCAGGAGGCCGAAGATCAGGGCCCAGATGGCCACGAGGATCAGCACGACGCCGAGGAACACCTTGGGCAGGAGCAGCAGGAGCGCGCCGAAGACCAGCGCCACGATCCCGATGCCCGTGTTGACCGAGCCCGCGGACGTCCCGCGCCGGCGGATCCCGTCCACGATGCTCACCAGGCCGTCGACCAGCACGAACACCCCGAAGACCTGGACCAGCACCGTGGGTGTCTTGTCCGGCAGGAAGATCGCCAGCAGGCCGAACAGCAGCGCGAGCACGCCCCGCACCACCGGCCAGTACCAGAGCCGCCGCGCCAGCGCGGCGACGTCCTGGGGCGGCGTGAACGCGTAGAAGGTCATGTCCGTCCTGCTCCTCGAGTCGTACGAGCGTGCGCCACCCGGCCGGGCGACGTCCGTAGAATCTTCCGGTGCCCACCTCGATCGCGCCATCGGGCGCGGACGGCGTCACGCCGTCCGCGCACTCTGCCGAGGACCTGCGCGCCGACTCCGTCGACCCCGTCGCCGGGGCCGCCGTCCGCGTGCGGGGCCTGGTCAAACGCTACGACGGGCGCGACGTCGTCGCAGGCCTGGACCTCGTCGCCGACGCCGGAGCGGTCACGGCCGTGCTCGGCCCGAACGGCGCGGGCAAGACCACGACCGTCGAGTGCTGCGAGGGGCTGCGCTCCCCCGACGGCGGCTCCGTGCACGTGCTCGGCCTCGACCCCGTGGTCGACGCCCGTGCGCTGCGCCCCCGCGTCGGCGTCATGCTCCAGGACGGCGGCCTGCCCACCGGCGCCCGCGCCGGCGAGGTCCTGCGCCACGTCGCCTCCATGTACGCGGCGCCGCGGGACCTCGGAGAGCTCGGCGAGCGCCTCGGCCTCGGCTCGTTCGCCCGGACCACGGTGCGGCGGCTGTCCGGCGGGCAGCGCCAGCGGCTGTCCCTCGCGGCGGCGGTCGTCGGGCGGCCCGAGGTGGTCTTCCTCGACGAGCCGAGCGCGGGCATGGACCCCCAGAGCCGGCACGCCGTCTGGGACCTCGTGCGGGAGCTGCGCGACGAGGGCACCGCCGTCGTCCTCACGACGCACCTCATGGACGAGGCCGAGGACCTCGCCGACCGCGTGCACGTCGTCGACCACGGCCGCGTCATCGCGAGCGGCAGCGTGCCTGAGCTCCTCTCCCCCGACGCGCAGGACGACCGCACGCTCCGGTTCGACGCCGTCGCGGGGCTGGACCCTGCCGCCGTCGTGGGCGCCCTCGACGCCACGCTCGACCCGTCGCCCGGCTCGTCGTCCGGCTCGTCGTCCGGCTCGGTCGGCGAGCGGGGGCCCTGGGCGGTGACCGAGCCGCAGCCCGGCTCGTACGTCGTCGCCGGTCCCGTCGGGCCGCGCACCCTGGCCGCCCTCACCGCGTGGCTCGCCGACCACGACGTCCTCGCGAGCCGGCTCACCGTGGGCCGGCGCACGCTCGAGGACGTCTTCCTCGACCTGACGGGACGGCACCTGCGATGACCACCACCACCGGCCCTGCCCCCGCCGTCGCGGCTCCCGCCTGGCGGCGCGTGCTCTCGCAGGCAGGCTTCGAGACCCGGGCCGTGCTGCGCAACGGGGAGCAGCTGCTCGTCACGATCGTGCTCCCGGTCATGGTGCTCCTCGGCCTGACGCGGACCAGCGTCGTCGAGATCGACACCGGCGGCCTGGCCCGCATCGACTTCGTGACGCCGGGCGTCCTCGCGCTCGCCTGCGTCTCGACGGCGTTCACCTCGCAGGCCATCGCCACCGCGTTCGACCGTCGTAACGGCGTGCTGCGGCTGCTGGCGACGACGCCCCTCGGCCGCGGCGGGCTCCTCGCCGGCAAGCTGCTCGGCGTCCTGGCGGTCGAGGTGGTGCAGGTCGTGGTGATCGGCGCGGTCGCGCTCGCGCTGGGCTGGCAGCCCGCGGCGGGCGGGATCCTGGCGGCCGTGGGCGTCGGGCTGCTCGGCACGGCGTGCTTCACCGCGCTGGCGCTCCTGCTGGCCGGCACGCTGCGCGCGGAGGGCGTGCTGGCGCTCGCCAACCTCGTCCTCGTCCTCCTCGTCGTGGGCGGCGGGCTGCTGGTGCCGCCGGAGCAGCTCCCCGGCGCGCTCGAGCACCTCGCGACGTTCCTGCCCTCGGGGGCGCTCGGCGAGGCGATGCGCGGCGCTCTGCTCGGCACCGGCGTCCCCGCGCTCGCCCTCGTGGTGCTCGCCGCCTGGACCGCGCTGCTCGGATGGGCCGCGGCCCGCTTCTTCCGGTGGCAGTGACCGGACGCTGACCCGACCGGGCCAACGTCACATCGCGGGGCGGCCGTCGCCGCCCGAGGGGCCCGGACCGAGGGATAGCGTGGACCCGTGACCTCGCCGAGCCCCGCCGCGCCCGCCCCCGAGGCGGGCGCGGGCGCCACGCCCGACCGGACCGACCGCCCCGACCGCCTCGCCCGGTTCCGCCCCTGGACCCGCGGCGTGCTGCTGGCGAACGTCATCGGGCAGATCCTCGTCATCGGCACGGGCGGCGCGGTGCGGCTCACCGACTCCGGGCTCGGCTGCTCCACCTGGCCCATGTGCGAGCCGGGGCACTTCACCCCCGTGTTCCACGAGGCGTCCTCGATCCACTCGTTCGTCGAGTTCGGCAACCGGACCATGACCGGCGTGCTGAGCGTCATCGGCGTCATGGTGCTGCTCCTGGTCTGGACCGACCGCCGCCGGTCGGAGACGTACCGCGCCCTCGGCATCGTGCCCCTGGCGGGCGTGCTCACCCAGGCGGTCATCGGGGGCATCGTGGTGCTGCTGCACCTGCACCCGGGCTGGGTCTCCCTGCACTTCGGCGTCTCCGTGGCGCTCGTGTGGTTCAGCGCGTACCTGCTGCACCGGCACGGCGAGGGCGACGGCCCCCCGCAGCGCGTCGCGGGCCGCGGCGTCGCGACCGTCGGCGCCCTGCTCGGCCTGCTGCTGATGCCGGTCGTCACGCTGGGCGTGCTCGTCACGGGTTCCGGTCCGCACTCGGGCGACGACACGGTCGGGTACCGGCTGGCGCTCGACCCGCTGACCATGACCCGGGCGCACTCCGAGTCCGTGTGGCTGTTCCTCGTCACGCTCGTCGTGCTGCTGGTGCTGCTGCACCGCGCGGCCGCCGGCCCGCGCGTCGCCGCGGCCCGCAAGGGCGCGTGGCTGCTGCTCGCCGTCACCCTGGCGCAGGGTCTCATCGGCTACGTGCAGTACTTCACCGGCCTGCCCGAGCTGCTCGTCGGCTTCCACCTCGTGGGTGCCGGCTGCCTCGCCTGGGCCACCGCGAACGCCGTCCTGCGGCTGCGCACCCGGTCCTGACGCCCGGCGTCCCCGGGCCGCCGCGCTACCGTGGCGCCGTGCACATCGAGGTCGACGGCCGCCCCGCGACGGCCGAGCAGGTCGTCTCCACCGACGGCCACTTCACCGCCATGCAGGTGCGCGGCGGCGGCGTGCAGGGACTGAGCCACCACCTCGCGCGGCTCGACGCCGCGCACCGCGAGATCTTCGGGCAGGGGCTCGACGGCGACCGGGTCCGCCGCCTCGTGCGGCACGCGCTCGCGGGGCGGGCCGACGCCTCCGTGCGGGTCGTGCTGCGCGACCCGGACCACGTCGCCGTGCAGGTGGCCGACCCCCGCCGTCCGCCCACCCTTCCCCAGCGCCTGCGCTCCGTGCCGTACCTGCGCCCGTTCGCGCACCTCAAGCACCTGGGCGGCTTCGCGCAGGCCCAGTGGGCGCGGCAGGTGGGGCGCGAGGGCTACGACGACGCGCTGCTCGTCGGCCCGGACGGCGCCGTCGCGGAGTCGACGATCGCCAACGTCGGCCTCCTCGGTCCGGCGGGCGAGGTGACCTGGCCCGCCGCCCCGCACCTGCGCGGCACCGGACTCGCCCTGATCGAGGAGACGACGCCGTCCCGGACCGCCGCCGTGCACGTCGACGACCTGGGCCGCTTCGCGGGGGCGTTCCTCGTCAACTCGATCGGCATCGTCGCCGTCGCCTCGGTCGACGGGGTGGACCTCCCGGACGCGACGAGGCCCGTGGAGGAGATCCGCCGCCGGGTGGCCGCGCTGCCCTGGCAGGTGCCGTAGGTCGCCGACGGCAGGCGTGCGAGCGCGTGACAGCGCCGTGACAGCACGCTGGGAGCGGCACCCCGCACGGTGGTGCCATGACCACCACCGCGATCGAGGCCGAGGGCCTCGTCAAGACCTTCGGCGACAACCGCGCCGTGGACGGGGTCGACCTCGAGGTCGCCACCGGCACGGTCTACGGGGTCCTCGGCCCGAACGGCGCCGGGAAGACCACCACGATCCGCATGCTCGCGACGCTCCTGCGGCCCGACGCCGGCCGGGCGTCCGTCTTCGGCCACGACGTGTCGCGCGAGCCGTTCGTCGTGCGGCAGCTCATCGGCGTCACGGGGCAGTACGCGTCCGTCGACGAGACGCTCAGCGCCACCGAGAACCTCCTGCTGTTCTGCCGGCTCAACGGGCTCAAGGGCTCCGCCGCGACGCGCCGCACCCGCGACCTGCTCGAGGAGTTCAGCCTCACCGACGCCGCCGCGCGCCCGCTGAAGAACTTCTCCGGCGGCATGCGGCGCCGCCTCGACCTGGCCGCGAGCCTCATCGCGCAGCCCCCGCTGCTCTTCCTGGACGAGCCCACCACGGGCCTCGACCCGCGCACCCGCGCCCAGATGTGGGACACCATCCGCCGCCTCGTCGCGACGGGCTCGACCGTGCTGCTCACCACGCAGTACCTCGACGAGGCGGACCAGCTCGCCGACCGCATCGCCGTGATCGACCGCGGCCACGTGGTCGCCGAGGGCACCGCCGACGAGCTCAAGTCGTCGGTCGGGCAGCAGTCCCTCCAGCTCGCTCTCGTGCGCCCCGACGACGCCCCCGCCGCCCAGGCGGCGGTGCAGGAGGTGCTCGGCGTCGCGGCGACGGTCTCCCCCGAGGCCCGACGCCTCACCGTGCCCGTCGCCGACCCGGCCCGCGTGACCGACCTGCTGGTCCGCCTGCGCGGCGCCGGCATCGACCTCGACGGCCTGTCGATGGACAAGCCGACCCTCGACGAGGTGTTCCTGACCCTGACCGGCCACGACGCCACCGACCAGTCCGCGACGGACCGGTCCGCGAGCGCCGCCGCCGGCTCCCCCGAGCTCGAGGAGATCTCCGCATGACCACCCTCACCACCGCGCCGGCCCAGGTCCACGGCGGACGCATCGTCCCCGGAGCCGACCGCACCCTGCGCAACCGCGTCACCGTCGGTCAGGCCGTGTCCGACTCCCTCGCCATGGCGCGCCGCGGCCTCATCAAGATCCGCCGCACGCCCGAGCAGCTCATCGACGTCACGGTGCAGCCGATCATCTTCACCCTGATGTTCACGTACATCTTCGGCGGGGCGATCTCCGGCAGCATCGCGGCCTACCTGCCCGTCATCATCCCCGGCATCCTCGTGCAGACCGTCATCACGGCCTCCGCCGTCACCGGCACCCAGCTGCGCGAGGACATGGACAAGGGCGTGTTCGACCGGTTCAAGTCCTTGCCCATCGCCCGCATCGCCCCGCTCGCCGGTGCCCTGGTCGCGGACCTCGTCCGCTACCTCATCGCCACGACGCTGACCATCGTCATGGGCCTCGTGATGGGCTGGCGACCGGGCGGTGGCGTCGGCGGCGTGCTGCTCGCCGGCCTGCTGGTCATCGTCTGCGCGTGGTCCCTGAGCTGGATCTTCGCGTTCTTCGGCGTCATCGGCCGCTCCGCGTCGTCCGTCCAGGGCATCTCGTTCCTGGTGCTCTTCCCGCTGACGTTCCTGTCCAACGCGTTCGTCCCGGTGGACACGATGCCCGGCTGGCTGCAGGGCTTCGTCAACGTCAACCCCGTGTCGCACCTGGTGACGGCGGTGCGCGACCTCGCCAGCACCGGCAGCGTGACCGGCCAGGTCGGCATCGCGCTGCTGAGCTGCGCCGTCGTCGTGGCGGTGTTCGCCCCGCTCGCCGTGCGGAGCTACATGAAGAAGGCCTGATCCGGCCCGTGGTGCCCGAGCTCCTGGTCCGCCTCCCCCACGAGGCGGACCAGGAGCTCGTCCGCGCGCGCCACCAGGTCGCCGCGGTCGAGGGCCTCGGCCCGCCGCTCCCCCGCGCGCACGACGTCCGCGCCGTGCGCGGCGAGGGCGTCGACCACCTCCGCGCGCAGCGCGTCGAGCCGCAGGGCGGGCAGGTCCTGACGCGCCCCCAGCAGGCCGGCGATCGTCAGCAGCTCGACGCCCGCCGTCACCCGCCCGGGGTCCAGGTCGCCCGACCCCGCGGGGACGAGGCAGGCCCAGTACGCGACGCCGACCGACGACGTCGCCAGCACGGGCCGGTCGACGAAGCCGCGCCCGCCGCCGCGCACCTTCCGACCCACGTCGACGATCCGGCGCGCGAGGCCGGCCTCGTCGGCCCCCGCCTGCACCCGCCGGACCAGGGTGGCCGACGCCAGCAGGAGGAACCACGGCGCGGCGTCCCCCTCCGGCTGTCCCGCGCCGAACGTCTCCAGCGACCGCGCGAGGTGCGCGAGCGCCGCCGTGCGGTCGCCGCGTGCCCACGCCAGCTCGCCGCGACCGAGCTCGACGACGCCGCGGGCCTGGGCCTCCCGCCCGCCGTGCGCGCCCTCGACGGTGGGGACCATCGACGCGACGACGGCCTCGGCCGAGCCGAGATCACCGAGGGTGAGCGCGGCGCCGAGCTCGATCCAGCGGACCTGCCACTGCATCTCCTCCGCCCCGATCGCGATCACGCCCTGCTTCGCGGCGGCGACCCAGCGGACCGCCTCGGCCGACTCGCCCCGTTCCGCGAGGAACGACGCGAGGACCATCGCCGTCATGGCCGACGCCGCGGCGTCGTCGATCCCGCGCGCGACGTCGTGCGCCGCCCGCGCGAGCTCGACGGCCCGCGCGATCTCGCCGTCGTTCTCCCGCTGCTGCGCCTCGAACATGTGCCCCAGCAGGGCGGTGTACCCGTCGTCCGACCCCTGGAGCCGGGTGAGCACGACCTGCACGTCCTCGGGGGTCCTGGCCAGGACGAGGTCCGCGAGCTCTCGCGTGCGCGACCCCACCGACCCGCTCGTACGCAGCAACCGCCGCAGGCGCGCCAGCGGGCGCGCCGCCTCGCCGGGGACGCCGAAGACCGACGCCGCCGCGATCGCCTCGAGCGCGATCGCCGTGGCGTCCGCATGCTCCTCGGGCACCGCCCACCCCTCGAGGGAGTGCAGCACCCCGGGCACCAGACCGATGACGCGCTCCTCCGCGCCGCGCACGGCCCAGGTGCCGAGCAGGCCGACGAAGCCGTGCACCACGGCGTCGGGCCGGCCCAGCTCCATCGCGCGCCGCACCGCGAACAGCAGGTTCTCCTGCTCCCGGCCGAGCTCCGCGACGGCGTCGCGCTGGCGCGGGCTCAGCATCCGGGAGGCGCACCGCCGGGACACCGTCAGCGACCACGCGAGCACGGCCGCGTCGGCGGCCGCCTCCTCCCCCGCCGCGGCGAGCCGCAGCAGCCCGAACTCCCGCACGGTCTCGACCATCCGGTACCGGGTGGCGCCGTCGGCCTCCTCGACGCGCACCAGGGACTGCAGCTCCAGCGCCGTGACGTCGTCGTCCACCTGCCACCCGGGCACGCCGGGCAGCAGGGCGCGCGCCGCCTCCGCGGAGAAGCCGTCGGGGAGCGTCGCGGCACGCCGCCACAGCGCCTGCTGCCCGGCCGTGAGCAGGTTCCAGCTCCAGTCGAGCACGGCTTCGAGCGTGCGGTGCCGGTCGGGCACCGAGCGGTCGCGCACCCGGAGCAGGGCGAACCGCTCGTCGAGCCGCGCCTCGACCTCGGCGACGCTGAGGGTCCGCACGCGCGCGGCCGCCAGCTCGATGGCCAGCGGAAGGCCGTCCAGGCGGTCGCACAGGCGCGCGACGGCCGCGCGGTCCAGCAGGGCGTCAGGGCGCACCGCGCGGGCCCGCTCGACGAACAGCCGCACCGCGGGGCCGCCGTCCTCGCCGTCCGGGTCGGCACCGAGCGGCGCGGGCGCGTACGTCGACTCCTCCTCCAGCAGCAGCGGCGTCCGGCTGGTGGCCAGCACCCGCAGCCGCGGCGAGACGTCCAGCAGCGTGCCGGCCCACCGGGCGGCCCCCTCCACGACGTGCTCGCAGTTGTCCAGGACGACGAGCGCGTCGGCGTCGCGCAGCCGCGCGGCGACCTGGCTCGCCAGGTCGCCGGCCTGGAGCCGGTCGGCCAGGCGCAGGGTGCTCGAGCCGGGCGCCACGCCCAGCGCGTCGGCGAGCGCCAGGACGACGTCGTCGTCGGAGCGCACGCCGACCAGCTCGACGACGACCACGAGGCCCGTGTCGTCGACCGCGCGGCGCGCCACCTCCTGCGCGAGCCGCGTCTTGCCCAGCCCGCCCGGCCCCAGGACCGTGACGAGCCGCGCCGCCCCGAGGGCGTCACGGACGGCGGCGACATCGGCCTCGCGTCCCAGCAGGGGCGTCGGGTAGCGCCGGAGGCCGCGGGCCGTCCCGGCGGGCGCCCGGGCGGGCGCCGCGGCCGCTCCCCCCGCGCCGGTCGGCACGGCCGTGGACGGGGCCGGGGACGGCACCGCCGGCGTGCCGTCCCCGGCGACGTCGGCGGCGAGGCGTTCGTAGAGCGCGACGGTGGCGGGGCCGGGCTCGCTGCCCAGCTCGCGCACCAGGACCGACCGCAGGCGGGTGAAGACGCGCAGCGCCTCCGCCGGCCGGCCGAGCCCGCCCAGGGCCCCCATGAGCGCGCGGGCGGCGTCCTCGTCCGTGGGGTCCGCGGCGACGTCCGCCCCGGCGGCCTCGGCGACGACGGCGTGCTGGCCCGCGGCCTCGGCCGCGTCACGACGCACCAGACGGAGCTCGTCGCGCCAGCGCTGCGCGACGGTCGCCAGCTCGCGCGCGACGTCGGCGAACTCGCCGCCCTCGAGGTCGCCGCCGGGCGCGCCGGCCCACAGGCGCAGGGCGTCCTCCGCGGTCGCCTGGGCGACCGCCGGGTCTCCCGAGACGACCTCGCGGCGTGCCCGGGTCAGCCCGTCGCGCACCCGGTCCAGGTCGGAGGTGACGCCCAGGGCGTAGCCGGTCTCGGTCGCGCGCACGACACCGCGGCCGGCGACCGCACGCAGCCGCGAGACGAGGTTCTGGAGCGCGGCCCGCGGGTCGCCGGGAAGCGACTCCTGCCACAGCCGGTCGACGAGGACGCCGGAGGAGACGCCCCGGTGCCCGGCGAGGGCGAGGAGCGCGACCAGCGCCGCGGCACGTGCCCCGCGGGGAGCGCGCTCGGCTCCGTCCGGACCCGCGACCCGGACCGGGCCGAGGACCCGCACCCCGGGCGCGCCCGGCGGCGCGTCGTCGGGAGCGGGATCGGGGTCGAGGGCGTCACGCACGCCTGTGGAGCCTACCGGCCGCTCAGGCGCCCCGCCGCGAGGGCCAGGGGGCGTCCGCCGGCCGCAGCGACGCCCACCCGCCCGCACGGCTCGTCGCCGCGGCGAGGACGCCCACGACGGCCGACGGGTTGTGCAGGCTGCCGTCGAGCACCCGGGCGACCGCCTCGTCCAGCGGCACCCACCGGAGCTCGATCTCGGACTCCTCGCCCGTGCGCGTGTGCCGGTCGGCGTCGGGCACCCGGCCGAGGCCGCGGGCGAGGAAGACACGCACCGCCTCGTCGCTGCTGCCGGGCGACGACGCGAAGTCGGCGAGCACGTGCCACCGCGCCGCGGTGGTGTCGGTCTCCTCCGCGAGCTCGCGGGCGGCCGCCTCCGCCGGGGGCTCGCCGTCGACGTCGAGGAGCCCGGCCGGGACCTCCCACATCCGCGCCCGCACCGGGTGACGGTACTGCCGCAGCAGCAGGACCCGGTCGGCGTCGTCGAGCGCGACGACCGCGACCGCGCCCGGGTGCACCACGTACTCCCGGGTCACGATGCCCGCGGCGCCGAGGTCGACCTCGTCGCGCACCAGGTCGACGATGCGGCCGTGCTGCAGCACCTCGTGCCGCAGCACCGGCCGCGGGAAAGGCTCGTCCGCGACGGACGGGCCGGCCCCCGGTGCGACGTCGGGCGCCGTCACGCGCCCTGGCGCTCGAGCGCCGCCGCGACCAGCCCGGAGAAGAGCGGGTGCGAGCGGGTGGGGCGCGACTTGAACTCCGGGTGCGCCTGGGTGCTCACGTAGTACGGGTGCACGTCCGCGGGCAGCTCCACGAACTCCACGAGCTGCGCGTCGGGGGACGTGCCCGAGAACACCAGGCCGGCCTCCTCGAGCTGGGCGCGGTACGCGTTGTTGACCTCGTACCGGTGGCGGTGGCGCTCCGACACCCGCTCGCTGCCGTACGCCTTGGCGACGACCGAACCCGCTCCGAGGTGGGCGTCGTACGCCCCGAGGCGCATGGTGCCGCCCAGGTCGCCGTCGCCGCCCACGATCGCCAGCTGCTCGGCCATCGTCGCGATGACGGGGTGCGTGCTGTTCGGGTCGAACTCGGTCGACGAGGCGTCCTCGAGACCGAGCACGTTGCGCGCGTACTCGATGACCATCGACTGCAGGCCCAGGCAGATGCCCAGCGTCGGCACGAGGTTCTCGCGCGCCCAGCGCAGGGCACCGACCTTGCCGTCGATGCCGCGCACGCCGAACCCGCCGGGCACCAGCACCGCGTCGACGCCCTCCAGCGCCTCCTGCGCGCCCTCGGGGGTCTGGCAGTCGTCGGCGGCCACCCACCGGACGCCCACCTTCGCGTCGTTGTCGAAGCCGCCGGCGCGCAGCGCCTCGGTCACCGACAGGTACGCGTCGGGAAGGTCGATGTACTTGCCGACGAGCGCGATCTCGACGTTGTGCTCCGGCTCGTGCACGCGCTCCAGGAGCTGGCTCCAGCCGTCCCAGTCGACGTCGTGGAAGGGCAGGTCGAGGCGGCGCACGACGTAGGCGTCCAGGCCCTCGGCGTGCAGCACGCGCGGGATGTCGTAGATGCTCGGCGCGTCGACCGCGTTGACGACGGCCTCGTTGTCGACGTCGCACATGAGCGCGATCTTGCGCTTGATCGACTCCGGGACCACGCGGTCGGCCCGCAGCACGATCGCGTCGGGCTGGATGCCGATGGAGCGCAGGGCGGCCACCGAGTGCTGGGTCGGCTTGGTCTTCAGCTCGCCCGACGGGCCGATGTACGGCACGAGCGAGACGTGCAGGAAGAAGCAGTCGTCACGGCCGAGCTCGTGCCGCACCTGGCGCGCGGCCTCGAGGAACGGCTGGGACTCGATGTCGCCGACGGTGCCGCCGATCTCGGTGATGATCACGTCGACGTCGGGGCCCGCCTGGTCACGCATGCGCGACTTGATCTCGTCCGTGATGTGCGGGATCACCTGGACCGTGTCGCCGAGGTACTCGCCGCGGCGCTCCTTGGCGATCACGCGGGAGTAGACCTGACCGGTGGTGACGTTCGACGAGGCCGGCAGCTCCACGTCGAGGAACCGCTCGTAGTGACCGATGTCGAGGTCGGTCTCGGCGCCGTCCTCGGTGACGAAGACCTCGCCGTGCTGGAACGGGTTCATCGTGCCCGGGTCCACGTTGAGGTACGGGTCGAGCTTCTGCATCGTGACCCGCAGGCCCCGCGAGCGCAGCAGGCGCCCGAGCGAGGAGGCGGTGAGTCCCTTGCCGAGAGACGAGGCCACACCGCCCGTCACGAAGATGTGCCGCGTCTGGTGCGTGGCACCCGTACGGCTGGAGGAGCGGGGCTGGAGTCTGTTCGCGGTGTCGGCCACGGAACTCCATCCTAACAGCGGGTCGGACGGCGGCACGCGGGCCCCGCGGTGTGTCTGGTCACTCCGCGGGTCGGTCGGCCGGTTCGGCCGGCTCGTCCGACGGCGCGGGGCCGCGGCGCCGCACGATCCCCGTCACGGCGGACCGGTCGGCCAGCAGGAAGCCGCCCACGACGACGACGCCCCCGACCACGGCAGCGAGCACCCCGACGCCCAGCGCCGGGAGGATCGCGGCGTCCGCCGGGAGCAGCGCGCCCGACACCAGCGACCCCGCCCACGCCCCGAGCCCGGTCGCGACGACGAGCACGACGAGGGTCCGTAGGACGCCCCGCAGCGCCTCGCGCCCGGCGTACCGGCCCACGGCCGCGAGCAGGCCCGCCCCGGCGACGGTCATGCCCACCGCCGTGGCCAGCCCGAGCTGGGCGAGCACCCCCGCCTGGTCCCGGACGCCCGTCGCGGCGGGCAGCGCGAACGCCGCCACGGCCACGACCAGCCACCCGGCCGCCGTGACGACCACCGCCACCCGTTGGTGGTCGATCGCGTACAGCGCCCGCGACAGGTGCAGGATCAGCGCGAACCCGACGATCCCCGGCGCCATCCACGCGACGGCGTCGCCGAGCCCCGCGACCGACCCGCTCGCGATGCGCGCGAACACCGCCTCCACGGCCTGCGACGCGGCGACCAGCGCGCCCGCGCCCAGCCCGGACACCACGAGCAGCGTGCGGGTGGTCGTGGCGAGCAGCCCCCGGAACCGGTCGTGGCGACCGTGCGCCACGTGCTCGGCGAGGCGCGGGAACGCGCTCGTCGCGAGCGGGAACGCCAGCACGGCGTAGGGCAGCAGGTACACCTGCTGGGCGAACGTGTACGTGGGGAAGGTCTGCGACGGCCCGAACTGCAGGGCCGCGCCCATCACGGCGAGCACGGACAGCTGCTGCGCCACGAGGGCGCCGACGCCCGCCAGCGCGAGGTTGCGGGCGCGGGTGCCCTCGCCGCCCGGAAACCGCAGCGTGGGGCGCAGCCGCGTCCCCGTCCGCCGCACCGGCAGCACGAGGGGCAGCGCGAGCACGGCGACGCCCGCCGTCGTGCCCCAGCCCAGCCAGCCGATCGCGGAGGTGGAGATCGCCTCGATGTCGTCCCGGTTCCCGCCCGCCATCGAGACGAACACGAGGTACACGACGATGACGGCGACGCTGGACAGCAGCGGGGCGAACGCCTGCCAGAAGAACCGCTTGTGGGCCTGCAGGATGCCGCCGAGCACCACCGCGAGCCCGTACAGGGGCACCTGGAGCGCGAACGTCCGCACGAACGTGGCGGTGACGTCGACGAGCTCGGGGTGCTTGGCCGCCATGAGCAGCGTCGCGATCGGCCCGGCCAGGATCGCGAGCAGGGCGCCGAGCGGCACGAGGACCGCGAGGGTCCACCCGAGCAGCGCCGAGGCCACCCCGGAGGTCTCCCGTGCGGAGCGCCGCGCGATCGGCCCGGCGAGCAGCGGCACGACGGCGCCCGCGAGGGCGCCGCCCGCGGCCACCTCGAACAGCACGTTCGGCAGCAGGTTGGCCGCGCTGTACGCCGGGCCGACGCCTTCGGTGCCCACCGCCCACGACAGCACCAACGACCGGGCGAACCCGACCAGCCGGCTCGCCACCGTCACGACGGTGATCATGACGGCGGCGCC
The DNA here is from genome assembly GCF_042793275.1 of Isoptericola sp. NPDC056578. Taxonomy (NCBI): domain Bacteria; kingdom Bacillati; phylum Actinomycetota; class Actinomycetes; order Micrococcales; family Promicromonosporaceae; genus Isoptericola; species Isoptericola sp. NPDC056578. Next base: position 1,183 of record NZ_JBHTVC010000010.1, on the reverse strand, counting down.
GGCGAGCGTCTGGGTCGCCGCCCGCAGCCCGCCCGGGCGCGACGTCATGGGTTCACTCCCCCGCGGCGGGTTCCCGCGCCGGGTCCTGCGGCCGGTCCGGCGTCGCCGCCGGGCGGCGACCCCACCCGTCCGCGGCACGCAGCCACGGCGTGCGCTGGATGACGGCGGAGAAGCTCACGCGCTCGGACGCGAGGGTGAGCCCGACGACCGACGCCAGCGCGGCGAGGCGCACCCCGCGCGGGGCGCCGAACGCCCACTGCGCACCGACCAGCGCGCCGAGTGCGTTCGCGCCGCCGTCGCCGAGCATGTCGCGCTCGGCGAGGTCACCCGGCGCCGCGACGGCGGCCGCCCCGAGGACGACGCCGGTCCCCGCGCCGGCCGCGCCGCCCGCCACGGGCAGGCTCAGGGCCGCGGACGCCTTGAGCGCCCGGCCGGGACGCAGGTCGAGGAGGTTGAGCAGGTTGGCCGTCCCGGCCACCAGGGCGCCGTTCACCGCGACGTCCAGCAGGTGACCTGCCGCGCTCCCGCCGGGGCGACGACGGGTGCCGACCGCCGCGCCGGCGAGCGCCGTCGCGCCGATGCCGAGCACCTTGAGCCCGCCCGTCGTGAGGCGCCCCTCGGCGAGCGCGCCCAGGTGGCCGCGGAGGCCCTTGACGCGGGTGCTGGTGTCCTCGGCGAGGTCGTCGACGAGCCCGAACGCGGCCGCACCGGCGGTCGCGAGCGCGGCCCCGGTCCGCGCCCGTCCGCCGCCCGCCGCGAGGGTCCCCGCGACGAGCCCGGCCGCGACGGCCGGGCCCTCGAGCATGCTCACCGGTTCCCCGCGGTGGTTGGTGCGGGTCCAGCGCGCGGCGCCGCCGGGCGGGTCGGTCTCGAGCGCGCGCCGGGCGAGCGCCGTGCCCGCCGCCGCGACGGCCGCGCCGCGCAGCAGCGCGCCGATGCCGGTACCGCCCGCCATCAGCCGTTCCCCTGCGTCTCACCCTGCTCGACCACCGGCGGGAGGACGGACGCGCCCTCCTCGAAGCCGTACTGGTCGACGGCGCCGGCGTCCTGGGCCGCGATCGCGAGCGGCACGACGATCTGCCCCGTCGTCTGCTCCACCCCGCTGACCGTGCTCACCAGATCCCTGAGCCGGTCGTCGGCGCGGATCGTGGCGATCAGGTCCCCGTCCTGCGTCGTCGGCCCC
>NZ_JBHTVC010000009.1:29735-106938 GCF_042793275.1 Isoptericola sp. NPDC056578 | reverse complement strand
GGCCTGGCGCTGACGCGCCAGTCCGACGGGGCGGCTGACGCCGCCCCTGCGCGCCAGACGGCGCGCTAGGAGGTGCATGGGCCCCACGCGGCTGACGCCGCGCCGGGCCGGTTCGCTGTCGTCGTGCGGTAGGTCGTGGGGGGGTCGGAGGCGCTGACGCGCCGACCCCCCACGACGGGCAGGTGGTGGGTCTGGGTGGGGTGTTCGCCTCTCCCCTGGTCTGGGGTCGGGCACAACCGGGCATGGACGACCGCCGGGCTCGAGCTGCGCGACGGCGCGTTGGGACGCGGTGGTGGGTGGCCGACCCGAGCACGCACACGCCCCTCTCCCGCCCCACCAGCCCCCATTCCGCCCAACCACCCACCATCAGCCCCAACAACCCCACCCACAGCCCCACACGACCCCCAGCCAGGCCGTCACCCGACGCGCCAGCCCGCCAGACCACCCACCACGCACCACCACGCACCACCACCACAGGCCCGCCGCGGCGCGGCCCACCGAAGGCTCGACTCAGCGCGAACGAGAAGGACGCGGAGATGCCGCGACCAACCCGCGCACAGCTCACCCCACCAAGTGGCAAGTGGTGGCACAAGTGATCACACACGCAGTCACACGACCGATCGCACAAACGGTTGCACAAACGGTTGCACAAGCAGTAACACCACACCCCCCAACCACCCCACCAAACCACCCCAAACCACCCCACTAGTACCCCACGCAACCATCACCCGATCACTGGCGTGGAACCGCTACCATGCCCGCAAAAGAGACGTCTAGGGGCGGACAGCGAGGTTTCCCTTAACAATGAACACAGACCAGGCCGGCGCGCGGAAACTCCCTCACTCATTTCGCAAGACTGTCGCAACACTAGTTGGACTGCTACTAGTCGGTGTTGGCCTTCCGCTCACGGCCGCACAATCAACCACGGCATCTGCAACGGAGCTCGAGCCAGCAATAGATCGCAGCATAACGAAAACCCAAAGCGCTCGCGCTGCCTCCTCCCTAATGCTCGGTCTCAGGACCGGAACTCTGAGTGAATATTCTCCAAAAAAGCCCTATAGTCCAGACTATTACACAAGCGCGCGCGGGGTCCAAGCCTCCCCCGCCGACAATGCGACCAACCTCGGGCTAACTCCGACACTCAAAGCTCAAATGGTGTCTCCCGCCGCGGGAACCTCTTACATTCACCGGTATTTGGTATGTAAGGTGTCGGCCACCTCCTACGGCTGTGGCTCCGAGCAGCAGGTCGCCGACTCTGGATGGACGACTGCGTCGTGGCAAATCCCCTCCGGAATTCTCCAATCCAACACGACGTACCGATGGGAAGTCTCCACAGATGTGGCCGGAGACAACCCATCCGGTTCCTTCTTCAACGACTGGCGTCTCTTCTCAACGGGCGCCACCTTGACCATTCCCACGGGCAGCGCAAAAAGCGTTCAATCCGCGCCCGCAGATACGGCAATTCTCACAACAGCACGGCCCGAGCTCGCAGCGACAATCACACGCCCGTTAAGCGGCACGACATATGTGTATCAGTTCTCGGTGAGGGCAAAAGACGACTCCTTGCAATGGACGTCTGCATGGGGTTCAGCGGCGAAGATTACAATCCCGGCCAACATTCTTGACTGGAACAAGGAATACGAGTGGAGCGTCTCGATCAAAACTCAGGGCGGCATCATAGGAACGCTCTTCGACCCCAGCCGCTCGTTCTATGTAATCGTTCCTCCGTCCGGCAACACCGGTGCCGAATCTGACGCGCCAATCGACAACGGAGTCAGCACCGCAGATGGGGCCCTCACGGTTGAAAGCTCCGACGCTTCCCTAATTCTGCCCGGTGGCGACATCACCATCGGCCGCAAGTATCGAAGCGTGCAGACCGCCACTGGGGCCTTCGGCCGAGGCTGGACGTCGCTCCTCGACATGCGAGTAACAGAATCCACCGCAACCCAGACCCTCAGGGTCACATTCGCCGACGGGACCACCGAGACCTTCGGAAAAAATGGCGATGGCACCTATGCCCCTTCGCTCGGTACATCGGGGGTATCGGTGAGCAAATGCGAGGGTTGCGCGTATTGGACCGTAACCGCTGATGACGGATACTCGTACGACCTGGACTCTCTCGGACCTGTCGCCATTTCGAACCCCGCGGGAGTCAGGGCCTCGGTCGAGCGCGACACAGCCACATCTACCCCGGTCCGGATATCCTCGTCGACCAGAAGCCTCGACATCAAATGGTCAGGCGGAACCGTAAGGAGTGTCTCCGCTAACCCTGCCCCATCAGCCGGCGCGCGCGTGTGGACCTATGACTACGCGAGTTCACTCCTCACCCGAGTGTGTTCACCCCTTCAGGGCGCAGACCCCCATTGCAATACATTTCAATACAAGGACCCGACAACCACGAGCGCCATAACGAATATTCTATCGCCCTCCGGCAAAGAAACGATGGCGGTCAATTACGCATCCGCCGGAGTAGTTTCCTCGCTGGCAAAGTCCGGCCAGACGGCTCGTATCTTCACCAGAAGCACCACGGCATTGGGCGGGATAACAGTATCTGCGGTGGAGAACAATGGCGTCAATGCAAAATTGTATCAGCTCGACGCTTTTAACCGAATCGTCCGGCAAGAGGATGCGTTAGGTGGGGTACAACGCTGGGAATACGACGACTATGGTCGCCTGCTGAAGTATTTCGACGAAGCTGGCGGCGGCCTTGCCTTCGACTACGACGACGCGGGCCACATCACCCGACGAAGCACCTGGCGCGAACCTGACAAGTACACAAGTCAGTGCTACAGCTACCACGAATCAAACGACGCCAGGAGCGGCAAACTCCGCTCGGTATCGGATCCGCGATACTTGTCTTGCGACGACCCTCTCGTCTCTTACGAGTACGACGAAGAAGGGAGACTCAGCGAGGAGATCATTGGTGAGCAGGCGAACGCGGAAGATGCCCCGCGAACGCGTTACACCTACTCCGAGGGCACCACTGCTGTGCCACGAGGAAGACTCTCGGCGGTCGAGCTGCCGTCCGGAGCAAAAACGATCTATACGTACGGAACTAGTGGGTTCCTCACCAGCTACAAGAATCCAGACGGTCTAGAGACCGCGTACACCTACGACGCCCTCGGCCGCGCCACGAGCGTTCGCACATCTGGTCCGGGCGTCGTTGGCGGCACCACAGTCCTCACGTGGAACGACGACAATTCCCCCGAGTCCATCACAGAGCCGGGTGTTGTCGATGTCTCTGGTGCCGAACGGCAGGTGAAGTACCTGATCGTTCGCGACGGGGACGGGAACGTCACCGAAACGCGCGCTTCCGACGTAGTCAGCGGAGCGGAACTCCCCGCAACCCGCGTGCTCTATGACTCGGCGGGGCGTGTCATAGAGCGCCTCCTACCCGGCGGAGGAAAGGAGACGCTGCGGTACGACGAGCATGGTCGCCTGTCTAGCGTCGTCGACGCCTCTGGAGCTGCAAATCGAACCGAGTACGACGCGCTCAGCCGACCTATCTCGACGACACTGGCCGATTATGTTGACCCGGTCACGGGCAAAACGCGCGACGTCATTCTCAGTGAGATCGAGTACACCCCCACCGGCCTGGCTGCACAGGTACACCAGGTCGGTGAGCCAGTCCGACACTTCACCTACCAGCTCGACGGATCGCTCACCAAGGTGACGGCGGATGGAGCGGGAGGTGACGGGAACGACGTGATCGAGTTTGAGGGTGAGTATGACGAGCTGGGCAACCTCATCTCACGAAAGACGCCGAGCACCGAGTTTCCCACCACCTACTCGTACGACAAGACTGGGCGCGTCTCTGAAGTTAGCCAAGGATTCAGTCTGAGGACTGTCTTCACCTACACGCCCGGCGGTCTGCGTAGTTCGGCAACGTCATACTCGTCGGGCAATGTCGTAGCCAAGAACGAATACGCATACAACATGGCTGGCCGTCTATCGTCAACGACAAGCGGTTTCGGAGAATCGACCTCAACCTCCTGGTACGACTACGACGCCCTCGGCCGGATCACCCGGTCGGTCGATCCCCGTGCCGCGGGTCCGACAGATTCCGAGTGGTCTACCGATTACGCATACGATGCGCTGGGTGACTTGACGAGCGTCACCTATCCGATGGTTGTTGCGTCGGGCGCGGCGCAGCGTCCAAAGCTCAAGTACTCCTACGACGCGGTCGGACGCCTCGAAGCGGTTGTGGCCCCCGACGGTACCCGTCAAGAAGTGGTGTATGACGAGGCCGGGCGAATCGCTGAGGCCCTTGAGCCATCGGTTCTAATGTCGGACGGTACAAGTCGCCGTCCCGCGACTTCGTGGCAATATGACGACTCCGGTCGTGTCATCGCAGAAACGCGACCAGACGGCGCCACGACACGATTCGAGTACGACGGCGCAGGACGCGTGGTGCGTCGACACGATCCCGCGACCACTGGTGGCGACGAACGAACGACCATGATCAGGTGGTCCGACGCTGGCGCTCCTCTCGAGGCGATCGACGCCTCCGGTAGGAAGCGGACGTGGTCTTACGATCAGGCGGGCCGGATATCAGATTCCACTGTTTGGGACCACGAGAACGGTTTCACGACGACCTACAGATATGACGACTCCGGCCGCCTAGTGGAGACGATTTCTCCCGACGGGAGTTCGTCAACCACGACGTATGACTATCGCGGCCTCCGCGAATCGGAGACCGACGCCGACGGTATTACCACTCGCTACCTATATGACGCGCTCGGAAAGCTGACCCGGAGTTCCGGAGTATGGGCGTCCAGCATCATCGAGTACAATGAGCTCGGCCTGCCGGTAAAGACGAGCCGTGAAGCGCTCGGTGGAGAAGTACTCGACACCAGCAGCTCCGTGTACGACAAGGCCGGAAACGTTACGTCCACTTCCGGGCCATTGGGAACAGGTGCCGCCTGGACCTGGGACGCACTCAACCGAGTGACAAGTGAGTCCGCTGCCAACGGTGACTCTTGGACTTTGAGTTACGGCGAAGACGGGGCGCTCGAGATGGCCGTCAATCCACTCGGACGTGCCACGACCATCGACCGCGATGCTCTGGGTAGGCCGATCAGGGTGACCGAACCTTCGACCTCCGCGCACCCAGATCCCGGCGACCGAACATGGAACACGACGTACGACATCATCGGGAATCCGATTGCAGAAACGCAGCCTGGCGGCGTGACGATCGAGCGCCAGTTCGATGTCGACGGGAACCTCCTACGCGAAGAAGGCTCAGGCGGGGGAACGGTCCCAGCCACTCGATCCTTCACATACGACCCTGTGGGTCGCGTCGTCAGCGCGAGCCACCCGGACGGCGAGATTGGTTTCGAGTACGACGGACGGGGACTCCTCACGTCATCAACCGGTGGAGCCGGCTCCTCGACACTCGCTTATGACGCAGTCGGGCGCCTCTCCTCATGGACCGACGAGGCGGGAGATGGTGCCGCCACATGGACGCCCGCTGGACGGCTCGAGAGCGTTACGGCCGGTGGCGGTGAACGAGGTTTCAGCTACGACAGTTCTGGGAACCTTGCGGAGGAGTCTGGGCCGGACTGGTCCCGGACATACACCCGCGATCCGCTGGGTCGGGTCACCAAAGTTTCCGCTACAGGACCGAGCAAGCGGTATCAGTGGTCGGGCGCCTACGACCAGGCGGGCCGTCTCGTCGAAGAGACAGTCGCCCCCACGCAGGCCGCTGGAGCAGGGACCACCACCTACCGATATGACGAACTCTCGCGCCTCGTAGGATGGACAGGTCCGGACACAGTCGGCCATAACCAGGCATTCGATGGAGCCGGCAATCTCACGTCCGTCGACAGCAAGCGATTCACATACGACGATCGGAACCGCTTGCTGTCCGACGGGGACGCCGCTTACACCTGGCACGCGAACGGCGACCGCGCGAGCATGCTGAGAGCCAGCACAACGACCGAGTATGAGTTCGACGGCCTCGGCCGCATGACCTCCGCAGGAGATGAGGATCTCACCTACGACGCCTTCGGCCGAATAGCGGCCGACGGCACGAGCGTGTTCAAGTATCGCGGCAAGGACTCCGAACCCGTCGTCACCGGCTCCACGGCCTGGCAACGCGTCGGCGCGAGGATCCTCTCGACCGACGGCGACGTCGTGGTTCAGAATCAACGAGGAGACCTCGTCGCCCGCGAGAGCGCCGCCGGCGACCTTACCTCGAGCACCGACTACTCCCCGTGGGGTGCCTCACCAGACCTGACCGCAACCCTCGGGTTCCAGGGGCAATGGACCTCCGACCAGGGTCTCGTCCATATGGGGTCCCGGTGGTACGACCCGAGCTCGAGCTCGTTCGTCTCAAGAGACTCGGCAAAGGTCCCCCTCTCGCAGGGCAACCGCTATGCGTATGCCGCGGGCAACCCCATCACAGGAACCGACAACACCGGGCAGTTCGCACCTCCCGTTCTCGTCGCTCCAATCCTCGCCCCAGCAGCAGCGGCCGCCGCAGCTTCGGGACCTCCCGGATGGCTGATCGGCGGTGCCGTCGTGGGCGTGGCAGCAGCCGGGTACGTCGGCTGGAGCGCCTACCAATGGTCCCAGCGTCCCGGTGTCCCCGAGTTTGACTACTCCCCCGGCAGGTACGGCTATTCCGGCGCGAGCCACGGATATAGCAGCCCTGGATCCGAGTTCAACTACTCGAGCTACCCCACAACGTACGGCGGCACCAGCTACAACTACTATGGAGGGACATCCCGCTACCGCGACTTTGCGCCCTGGGATCTTTCGGACCTCGCAGGCCACAACGGCGACTGGGGGCTTTCCGACGCATGGTCCAAGAACTGGGATGTACTCGACAACCTGACGTTCGACGACCTCGCAGGCCCCAACGGCGACTGGGGCCTCTCCGACGCATGGTTCAGGAACTGGGATGTACTCGACAACCTGACGTTCGACGACCTCGCAGGCCCGAACGGAGACTGGGGCCTTTCTGACGCATGGTTCAAGAGCATGGATCGGACGATCTCCATACTCCGCAACCTGACGTTCGACGACCTCGCAGGCCCGAACGGAGACTGGGGCCTCTCCGACGCATGGTTCAAGAGCATCGATCAGACGATCTCCAAACTCGACAAGATTCAATTCGAAATGTCTGGGTTGGACTTGTGGGGCGACGAGCTAGAGCTCCGCGACGCAACCCCGGTGTATATCAGGTCTTCTCCTGGATCATCATGGGCAGATTCGACTGGCACAATCCCGTTGAACTCGGCAGAGATCTGTGCGCGAGCGGCCGCGTCTTTGTGTGAAGCAGTCAATGCCGGAACCAACGTCGGGCACTCGCCGGTCGATCTCAAGACGACACTGGTCCCCCGGGCCTCAGTACCGGCAGATCCTGCAGGGGTCACCGGCATTCGCCCTGCCCCGACGCACTACAGTGCGCCGGAGATCAACCAGTCCGCGGCCTACGACTATCAGCGCCAGCGTACTGGCATGCTCGAGTTCGAAGTGAGTGGCGGTGGAGAGTCCATCTGGGCCGACGGCGTTGAGGGTTCCACTCTTGTTGACACTAAGTACGTCACCAACCCTAAGAGCAGCCCCTACACCGGAACGGGACCGCGCTTTCTTCAAGACGGGGTACGAGAGGAACTCCGCCGCTATGGCGAGGTAATCGCCGACCCACGCACCCCCTACGACAACCTCGAACTCGTAACGAACGACGAAACTGCGGCAACCTTCCTCGGCGAACTCTTGGAAGAGTATGATGTCCCGGGGAGAATCACACTCGACCCCTAAGGCGCATTCGTGTAGTTCGCTGAGCTGGTGACTAGCCTCGCGCGCGGCGTTCCATGCGTTGTCCACGAAGGGCACGCCGTAGCCGAAGTGGAAGTCGGACTTCCAACGCTCTTGGCGCATCGGGTGGTGAAGTCGATCTGGAGCGTGCCGGCAGGAAGGTCCATGGGTGCCTCGCATGATTCAAGGCGGCTGGTCAGGCCACCGTGTGGTTGGTGTTCCTGACACTACCGGCCGCCGCTGACGCCCGAGGCCGGTTCGACCCTGGATCAGGGGGCACGGGGTGCCCTGGTCCAGGGTGGCGGTCTCTCCGCCCGCCCCGCCCGCCGCGAGCGCCGCGAGCGGGCGGGGTGGGGCCACTCAGGCGGGGGGCTCGGGTGTGCCGGTGGGGGCCTGGTTGGTGTCGAGGGCGTCGAGGATTTGCAGGGCCATGGCGCGCACGCGCTCGGCGGTGGAGCGCACGACGTTGGCCGGGTCGGTGCCGGTGGTGGTGGCCCATCCGGCGACGTATGGGACGGTGTAGCCGCTGGTGTCGAGGTCGTGCGCGGCGGCGACCATGAGGGCGACCGACTCGGCTTCGACTTCGGCGATGCCGCGGTGGCGGGGCGCGTCGGTCAGGAGGCCGTCGACGTCGTCGCGGGTGGTGCCTTGCAGGACGTGAGCGAGCTCGTGGGTGAGGGTCTTCACGCGGGCGGCGTCGTCCATATCGGTGCGCACGTGCACGGTCTTGTGGCCGTGGTGGGTGAGGCCGTTGGCGCCGCGGATCTCTGCGGCGCCAGCGGCGGTGTGCTGCGTGTAGCCGTGGGCGGTGGCCTGGGCGGCGAGGCCGTCCCAGAGCCCGGCGGGGGCTTCGCCCTGCAGCAGCTGGGGGCGGGGCTGTTCGGGCAGCGGGCCCCCCTCGGTTGCTGAGACGTTCCACACGTACGCCACGCGGCTGCCGACCATTCGCGAGCGCGCGGTCTCTCCTGGGGCCGGCTTGGCGCCCTTGGCCAAGCGGTACCAGGACGCGGGGTCCTTCGGGTTCGCGGAAGCGAACCTCGCGGTGACGGGGGCGAGGATCTGGTATCCGCGCTTGCCCTTGCTCACGTGCCGGCCGAGAGCCTTCCACTGCTGGAATCCGGCAACGTAGGTCGGTTCGGGCGCGGTCGTCTCCCCTGCCTCGAAGGCGGCGACGTGCTGCATCCAGATCAGCAGCGTGTTGTTGAACGAGCGGGTCCGGAACCGGGCCGCGAAGCGCATGGCGCGGATCCAGTCGTCACCGGTTACCAGCGCGCTCACAGCCTCGTCTAGGCGCTTGTGCACCTCGACGAGCCGGGCGTCGCGCTCGGCGTTCTTAGCGCTCGTGGTCGGGGTCTGGGCGCGGGTGCGGGTGGCAGTCGTCATGTCCCCTCCTGGGGGTGGGGCTTTGGGGCGGCTGGTCAGGCCACCGGGTGGTTGGTGATCGATCTTGCGGTGAAGGTGTGGGCCGCCTGCCGCCGGCGGCCTCAGGGGGCCGCGTCGCCGTCCGGCACGACGCGGACCACCTGGGTGTCCGGGGGCATCCACAACTGCTGGTTGCGGTAGTAGATCCAGGCGTACACGCCGCCTCCGCCGTGGCGAAGGACGGTGCCGTGCTCGGGCACCGTGCCGCGCGGGAGCGTGAAGTGGGTACCGCGCGGCAGGGTGTCAACGCGGCAGGTGCGGGCAGCAGTCGTCGTGGTCATGACCCCTCCGAGGGGGCTCGAGGTAGCTGGTCAGGCCACCGGGTGGTTGGTGTTCATGACGCTACCTGCCGGAGCCGACAGCGTTCGCCGCGCACACCGCACACGCGCGCATGGGCTGGTCGGGCCGCAGGCCTCGAGGCGGTAGAACGCGGCGGGCGTCCCGCAGTTGTCGCATTGTCCGTGCTGGGTGGACCACTGGAACACGACGACCCCGGCGGGGCCGTCGATGGTGCGCTCGTGCAGCACGTCAATCTCCCGTCCTCTCGCCGCGCAGAAACTGCTGGAACTCCATGACTTGGTAGGCGTACCCGTCGTCGGCCTCGCCTAGGTCGTCGGCGATGGGTTGCCCGTCGGCTGTGATGTCGGTCCAGAGGCGTTCGGTGACGGCGTAGTCGAGCGACCTCACGTCGTCCTCGAGGTAGGCCTCCTTGGCCGCTGCCAGGCTGTCGCGGGTGGTGATGACGGTGCGCTGGACCGTCTCTGTGACGGTGAACTGGTACTCAGGCATTGGGCTCCTCCTGGGGGAACTCGGGGCGGTTCACCGGGTGAGGCCGGGCGGGAGCAGGTCCTCGGCGGCGAGCGCCGCGTTGGCGGCGTCGGCCGGCGAGTTGCCGCTGACGTGCTCGGCGCGCCAGTCGAAGTCGGCAAGGTCGGCGTGCGTGACGCCGTAGCGGCGGCGCAGGTAGAGGTCGACGAGGTACATGAACGCGCCGAACATCTCGCCGTACCGGGCGCCGTAGGACGCCAGCCGGCCACCCTCGCGAACGTCCCGCAGCAGGGCGGCGCGCTTGGCCGGGTCCATGTGCGTGTGCAGCCACAGCTCGGCCATGGGAATCACCTCGAGCTTCGAGTCGGAGCGGGTGGTCAGCCCGCCGGGTTGGTGTCTCCCACGCTACCGGCGTCCTCCCATGTCGCAGGCGGTCTAGCCCCGGGGCAGGTGGCATGGGGTGCCTGCCCCCGGAGGGATTGGGGCCAGGGCCAGGGCCAGGGCTCCACACACCCAGGGGTCAGGCGGCGGTGCCTTCGAGCCAGTCGCGGTCCTCACGTCCCTCGATGTACTTGCCTCCGGGCTGGTCAACCCTCACCGTCGGCGTCTCTGTGACGAGTGGCCTCTCGGCGCTGGCGCGGACGCTGTCGGCGATGATGGCGTGGCCTGAGCCCGCTGGACGCGCGCCCCCTGGGTGCGGGAACGCCCCGCCCCCCGCTGGTCGGGGTGGCGGGGCGTTCGGCCGCTTTGGGGCATCGTGCGGCCCTTGGCCGAGCGGTCTCAGAGATGCCGCTTGAGTACCTCGATCTTCTTCTCGATCAGCGCCACCTCTTCCAGGCTGGTCGCGCCGGCCAGCTGCTTGAGCTGGATCGCGAGGAGCGATTCGACCTGCTCGTTGATCGCCATGCGTCTCTCCTGTCTCGTGGTCGACCAGGTGTCGACTTCAACCCGCGGACGCGGGCCTCACATGTACGGGTCCCATCCTGTGTACGTGTCTCCGAGAGCGGACCACGCGTTCTCAAGGTCCGTCGCCTGCCAGCAGTCGCCGCCCTGGAAGCACGCCGTGTCCACCTCACCACCGATGCCAGACACCTCATCCACGGCGCCAGCGGTCTCCTGCACGAGGTCAGCAACCTCCGCAGGGGGCTCCCCCATGTACGAGTCCGCTTCGGGCAGGGTCGCGTCCCAGAACGTCACTGACGCCACGTTCCCCAGGATGCCCATGCTGAACAGCAGGGTCTGGCAGGCGACGTCGCCACCGGTCGCGGTGTCGGCCGTGCAGTCGCCGTCATCCCACAGGGCCTGCATCTCGTCGTAGGCGTCGCTCTGCTTCTTGACGAGGGCCGCCCACGCTTCGGGCGTCGCCGCCGGGGTCGCGGTGACGGTCACGGTCGGGGCCGGTGCGGCGGCCTCCTCCGCACCAGAGCATGCGGTCAGAACCAGGGCCAGGGGGGCGACTGCCAGGACCGCGCGTGTCCAACTATTCACCTGCGCATCCTCGCGGCTCACGCCCTCACACCTCCACGCTCACGCGGGTGAAGTCCGGCGGCCGGGCCCGTAGGTCCCCCCCACCACACACATGCCTGGGTGATGGTGAGGGTGCGGGCCTCTCAGATACGGATGGGCACCATCCGGGCAGCCTCGTCGACGATCGGCGGGTAGGCGACGACGGGCATGGCCTCGTCGATCGTCAGCAGGTAGATGCCACGCCGTGCGTCGAGAGCGCACAGGGCGTCGGGTGAGACTGCGCCGCACCCGCTGCGGGGGCCGATGTGCAGGGTGTAGAGGTGCGCCGCGGCATCGTCCACGTCCTCGGCGATCGTCGCCGCGAGCGCCGCTGTGTTGCCCTGTGCGTCGGCCCAGGACGTGACGACGAGCCAGTCCCCCTGGTCGGATGCCTCGAGGTGCACGTGCGTTGCCTGGGGGTGGGTCTCGCGGACGGTGCGGGCGATCAGTGACGCTGCGGTCCGCATCTCGGCGATCGTCGCCCAACGAACAAGGCTCGACAGGTGCTCGACGTTCGCGGCGTCCAGTCGGATTTCGGGTGTGCGGTGCATAGCCCCTCCTGCGGGGTGTCAGGGTGGCTGGTCAGGCCACCAGATGGTTGGTGCTCCCGACGTTACTGCTGGCCACCCACGAAAACGGCCTTGTCTATGCGACCGCGGTCGCTGGGACAGGGGGCATGGGGTCCCGCTGTCCCAGGGGGACGGTCTGCGAACGAGCAAGAGTTGCGAACGGACGCTCTGCTCCGGGTCGAGGAACGAGACTGCGGGTCAGATCCATTGAACAGGCGACGAGGCCAAGGCCGGGCGGCCACACGTCAGGTTCACCCGGTCGCTCAGCACCTGCGGCGGCAGCGCCCCGTACCTTGACCACCGTGGAGGAACCTGTGACCGCCAGCCCCGCCAGACCCACCGGCCGCTCGCCCATGCTCCCGATCGTCCTCACCGCCGTCGGATGCCTCGTCGTCGGCGGTGTCATCGGCGCGGCCGCGACGTACTCGCTCACCGCGGCGGCCGACGACCATCCGGAGCGCGCGCCCGCGGTGACCTCCCTCGACCAGGTGCCCGCCACGCTCCAGGTGGCGGCGTCGTGTGACGGCGGCGGGGCCATCTGGGACCAGACCACCACGGTGGCCCCCGAGGCCATCGCCGTTGGCTCCGACGCGACCGACACCTACTCGCAGGACGCCTACTCGGTGGCCCGGTGCGTCGCGATCGACACCGGCCTGACGCCCCCGGGCGACACCAGCGAGCTCGACAACGCGCTCACCGAGTGGCAGGACAACCCCGGAGACGTCACCCGCACCTGGAACGGCTGGACCCTGACGATCAGGTCCGGCGAGGACGGCGGCTCCGTGGTCGAGTTCACCGCCGGCTCATGACGAAGCAGCTCCCCGAGCACGGGGCCTGGAAGCCGAAGCCGTCCTCGGAGGACTGGACCGTCGGCCCGCAAGCGCGCCGCCCGACGCCGCCGGCCACGGTCAGCGGGTACCTCGAGCACTACGACCGCACCGGCGAGTACCCACCCCGCGCGGACGACCCGCGGAACGCGTCGATACGCGCGGCCGCCGACGCGCTGCTCGCCGCGCGTGCGCCGGCGGCCGACGCTGTCGAGCCTGCACCCGTCGACACCGCCAGCGACGGCGCATCTAAGGGATGGCGCATCGTCGCAGGCGTGGCCGCGGTGCTGGCCGTGCTGTGGTGGCTCAACCAGGGCGACGAGGATGGGGGCCGTTCCACCTGGCCGGACGAGCCGCAGTGCTCGCTCTCCCAGCCGCAGAACTGCTGAGGAGTCCCCCGCGCGGCATGGCGTGAAGCAGCGACGACGCCCGTACCTTGACGACCGAAGGAACCCCATGACCATCGCACGATCGTTCGCGGCGACCACTGCGGCCGTCCTGATGCTCGCCCTCACGGCGTGCAGCGAGCCAGCCGAGGCGCCGGCCGAAGCATCGCCCGCGGTCGAGCTGACATGCGGCGACGCCCCGCCCACCTGGATCGACCGCACCGAAGCGCCGGACTTCACGGCGACCTGGGAGACGCACGAGGACTGCGCCGTCTCCGGATGGCGCGATGGCGACCGCACCAACCTCGAGAACGACGTCATGACAACTCTCGGGGCCAACGTTGTCGGGCAGGTCGTTCCCGACGAGGAAGCGTTGACGCCCATCTACGAGCTATGCGCCACCGCGGCCCGCGTGCCCCCAAACCCGCCTGCGAACGACCTCGACGCCACGCAGCGCCTCGAGCTGCGTGATCAGATCATCGCCATGCTCACCCTCTGCTCCGACCACCCCCACGCCGTGACCTACACGCAGCAGATGACGGACCTCGGGGACTTCTCGTGACCATGAGCGAGGAGGAGCGCGCCGCTTTCCGCGCTGCCGCCGCGACCACGATCCGGGTCGAGGCGGCACGAGCCTCGATCACGCAGAGCGTGCTCGCCGAGCGCGCCGGTGTGTCGACGGGCGCCATCTCGTACTACTGGCACGGAACTCGGGAGCCGCGCCTGTCGGACGCGGCGGGGATAGCCGAGGCGTTGGGCCTGGACATGGTCGAGTTCACACGCCTGATCGTTGTCGAGCTCGCGCGCGGCCAGGAGCCGACCGCCGGGTGAAGATGCAGGGCGGCTCGCACGCGCCGTCGCGGAATATCGCGGCACGATCGGCGCATGTCCACCTAGGAGTATCTGCCCGTCGTGGTCATGAGGCGTCACACGTACTCGCGAAGGCGAGGTAGGACGGCCGCGAGCTCTTCGAAGAGGTCGGGCCAGCCGCGGCGGAGCCATGTGATGCGTCCTTCGGTGAGGTGGGAGCCGTCGAGCATGGTGGACACCCGTAGGGCGTGCTCGGGGGCTCCGAGGCGCTGCAGCTTGGCGTAGACGGGGTTGGCCGGCAGCTTCTGGCGGGCGATGTACGTCCAGACCTCTTCGGTGGACCAGTCCCAGGCGGGGCCGTAGGCGACGGTGCCGTCGTTGCGGGCGACCCGGCCGCCGTGGTGCGCGCGGCGCTCCTGGGGGCTGCTGCAGGGGCGTGGGCATGTGCAGGGGTGGCGGCGCAGGGCGTTGGTGTACGCCGCTGCGCGGCCGCGGGCTTCGGCTGCTCGCACGCCCCAGATCTCGCCGGGCCCGTGGGCACGGTGCGCAGCGGCGGCAGGTTCGGTGATCAGGACGGTGTGCATGTCCGGCACGGCCTGATCGGGGGCGGTGTGGTCCCACCCGCCGGCGCTGGCCATGAGCTCGAGGGCTCCGGCGCTGGGCGCCATGACGTGCAGGTTGAGGTCCCATGCCTCGGCAAGGTCCACGAGGTAGGCGTACGTCTCGGGGTATTCCAGCCCCGAGTCGAAGAACACGACCGGGACGTCGGGGACAGCCTGGTGGGCGAGGTGGAGGGCGACGAGGGAGTCCTTGCCGCCGGAGAACGCGACGTAGCCCTCGTGGGCGTCCAGGTGGGTGCGGATGCGGTCGCGCACCAGCGGCAGGTCGCGGGTGGTGGCGCGCAGGGCGCGCAACGCCTGCACGTTGAGGCCGGGGTTCGCGGTGGTCATGACAGCAGGGCCGGTAGGTGGAGCTCGTGCTGCCGGGCGGGGTGCATGTAGGGCGGGCGGATGCCGGCGCGCCCGACGCTGGTGTCGGGCGCGCCGACGATCTGGCGGCGACAGTGGTCTGGGGTGGGGCGTCCGAGCGTGCCGTCGGGGTGCAGATGCGCGGCGGTCAGCACGTCGAGGTCGGGTGCCGGCTCGACGTCCCAGCGCAGCACGTGGCCTTCGCCGCTGGTGCGCTTCTTGCCGATGCTGCGCTCGTCGGAGAGTAGGTCTGCCACGGCGTCGGGGTCTCCGACCGCATGCCAGGTGAGCGTGCCGCACGCGGTCACCAGCAGCGGCATGCGGCGGGCGCGGTAGCGACCCTGGCGCCCAGAGATCACCTTTGGCAGCGATGGGGCCACCTGTTCGAGCTCGCGCTCGTCGACCTGTCCCGTCCAGGTGTGCACGTCGGGACGGTCGGCCACTCGGTCAGGGTGCGCGCAGGTCGCCGCCCAGTGCCATGGGCCGTCCTCCGGCTCGCACCGCGCGAGCGGCAGGTCGAGGTCCGGCGGGGCGTCATTCTCAAGGGCGCGTGTGTACTCGCGTCCCGCGGCGCGTGCCTCCGCCTTCTGGCGCTCCCACAGCTGAGAGGCCAGCAGGCCGTCGAGCGCGATCCCCCACGGGGCCGCCTGCCCGACGCCGGCGGCCATGTGAGCCTGCACCCGCATCGGGACGAACTTGCCGCTCATCGTGCTCCACCTACCCGGTCGCAGCGCACGCACACCGCAAGGTACGGACCGAGCCCCTCCTCCGGGTGCGTACTGGCCGCGAGCGCCGGGGTGGCTTGGTCGCCGCCGCTGGCTGGGTAGCGGCGCAGGGCGGGGCGTGCGGTGCAGATGTCGCAGGGTTCGAGCGTGGTCGGGGCGCAGTCGTCGCAGCGCTGCACGGTCCCGGCGTAGCGGCCGACGGGCAACGTGAGCCCGCAGGCGCAGGTTGCTGGTTCGCGTGGCGTGGTCGTGGGTGGGGTGGTCATGCGTCCACGTACTCCGTTTCTGCCATGAGGCGGAGGACGTCGTCACGGTCGTTGCGGCGTGCGACGGCGCCGATGCTGTCGGCTGAGCTATACCCGGCGCGGTGTGCTGCGCGGTCAGGGGCCTCGCCTCCGCGCACCAAGAAGGCGAACTCGTCGAGGTGGTCGTGGGCCGTCTCGGGACGGGCGCTGGGCGTCTCGGGGCCCGCGCTGGGGTCGTCGATCGTGTCGTCGTCCCAGGCGGCGGGTACGACCCATCCACGCTCGGCGGCGAGCGCCGCGGCGCGCTGTGAGGGCCCTCGCGTGTTGCTGAGGGTGGTGTAGAGCAGGCAGATCGCGTCGTAGGTCTCGCGGGTCACGTGAGGGCTGCGCGGACTGACGATCTTCTCGGGCTGCTGGAGGTAGCCGGCCGATCTGAGGACTTGCTCCATGTGGGCGTAGGTCCAGCCGAGGGCTTGGACGGCGTGGATGCGGCGCACCGTGCCGTCTCTGGGCACGAGCGGCTCGGGGCGGTCGCGGGCGACTTGCTCGGGGGTGACGGCCAGGAGTCGGTCGGCGACGTCGCGCTTGAGGGTGGTTCGCCCTCGCAGCAGATGGGTGAGGGTCGCGCGGCACACACCAGCTGCGTAGGCGATGGATGCGGCTGTCAGGTCGTGGTCGAGAAGGGTGCGCACGTGCGCGCGCACGGGGCCTGCGGGGACGGTGCGCTTGCGACCGCAGGCGACGTCGTATCGGTACTGCTTCTCCCAGGCGTTGGTTCCGTACGGGGCGCGCCGTGCGTTCGTCGAGGGCGCGGTGGTCGGCGTGGTCATGACAGCTCCTTGAGCGCCTGCAGGATGTCGGCGCGGTGCTCGTGGACGTGGGCGCGCCAGTCCGGGAGGTCGGCGGGGACGTCGCCGGTGGGCGTGAGGTCCACGTGGACCTGGCCGTGGCCGATGGCGATGCGGCCGCCGAGTCGGCCGGAGGTGGCGAAGGTGTCGATGACATCGGTGGTGAACGCGAGCTCGAGGGGGCTGGGGCGGCGCAGTCTGAGCCAGGTGGAGAACTGGGTCCCGGCGGGGAACGTCTCGATGTGGAACAGCATCTGATTGCTGCCGCTGGTGACGTGCGGGGTTCCGTCTTCGTCGATCGTGTGGGTGGCGTCGCTGGTCGCCACGGGGGCGAAGTCGTGGTTGTCGCTGTCGTCCTGTCGGGTGTAGGCCTCGAGCTGAACGACGTTGTGGGCGGTCATCTTCGTGGGGACGCCGGTGATCCGGGTGGTCTCGGCCAGGTGCGGGACGACCTTGCCGACGTCGAGCGCGCCGCCGATGATCGTTCCGCCCGCTGCGGCGCCGAAGACACCCAGCTGGGGGACGAGGTCGCGGACGTGCTGCAGCCGGCTCCCGGACAGGGGCTCGGTGCTGCTCTTGGCCAGCGCGCCGCCGCCGCGCAGGGCGTGTGCCGCGGGTGCGGGCAGCTGGCCCTCGTAGTCGACGGCGTCGCGCAGCAGCTCTTCGCCGATGCGCCGCAGTCGTCCACGCAGGGTGTTGCCGGAGATGACGGGGACGTACACCAGCTGGCCGGCGTCGGTCATGACGCGCTCGCGCCGCAGGAGGGTGATGGTGCCGCGGGTGTCGCCTCCGTGGGCGATGGAGCTTGCCGCGGTCAGGGTGCCGTTCCAGGTGATCGTCATCGGGTCTCTCCGGCGGTGGCGGGGGTGTGTGCGGCGCGGCGGGCTTCGGCGACGATGCGGGTGCGCAGGAGGAGCGCCTCGGTTTCGAACCGCAGGACCTCAAGCACTGGGAGTGGGTCGGCACGCAGGAGCTGCTCGAGCTCGGCGCGTTCGGCGGGCCGGGCGGGGGCGGATCCGAGGTCGTCGGCGACCTCGCGCCACCAGCGGCGCAGGTTCGGCGCCCGGTAGGTCGCACAGATCACGCGGTCGGGCAGCAGCGAGGCCCAGTACGTCTTGCGGTAGCGGGCGACCCAGCTGCTGTTCCACTCGATGCCGTAGTGCACGTGCAGCAAGAGGCGTTCTGCTGTTCCTTCGGGGCCGTCCAGCGGCGGCATGTACTCCGCCGCGGCGGCGAGCCAGCGGTCGGTCGGGGTCTGCTCGTTCGTCACTGGAGCGCCCCGTAGGCGGGCAGGGCCATGTAGTACGGGGCCACCTCGAAGCAGAGCCCGCACTCGGCGTCGGCGGGGTGGACACCGGGTGCCTCGCCGCGCGTGGTCTGCCCGCAGAGGGTGGAGGGGGGCAGGGTGTCCGGGCTGGCGCCGACCAGCGCGGGACTGACCGCGACGAGGTGGGTGATGGCGTCTCCCGTCGAGGTCACGGCGGCGAAGGGGATGGTCAACGGTCCTCCTTGGTCGAGGGGGTGGTGGCGTGCAGGGCGAGGGGCAGCCACGGGCTATCGGCGTCGCGCCAGGGGGCCAGGCGGTCCCAGTCAGCAAGGACGTTTGCCCACTGGTCGCGAGGCTGGCGGGCGAGCACGGCGAACGGCGGCGCGGGCTCGGTGAGCATCCGGGAGCCGAACCCGCGGGTGCGCAGGTGCGTGACGGCGGTGAGCAGATGGGCGTCGGCGCGTCCCCACGGGAAGCAGGCGTTGTCGGTGGTCACCCGCCCCCAGCGAGCGCCGGGCACCAGATGCTTGCGCCCGGGACGCAGCGGCACGACGAGCGCCTCATCCGGGCCGACCGCGCCGGCCGCGAGGATCCCGGCGAGCCGGGCGCGGCTCAGCACCGTGGCGGTTGCGGGCTCGCGGGTCACCTGGTGGGGGTAGGAGCGCAGCGCGGGCGTGCTGTACGCCCAGGCGCACCGGTCGCACAGGAACCGTCCGCGGGGGTCGGCCCAGTCGTCGTAGCCGGTGAAGCTCTTCGAGACCGCTGATGTCGCTGGCTGCTCAGCGCCCTGGGTGGCGCATCGGGCGCAGCGGCCGTGATTGCCGGGCTCGGTGCTGCTGTGCGTCTGGCTGGCCCACATCGCGGTCAGTACGTCCATGGCGGGCCTCCCCTCGCACAGGTCAGTGGTCTGTGTCTGTCACCTGGGGGAAGGTGCGCGGGGGGCGCGTTCTGTGACAGCGGCCCCGCAGGTTGTTCGGCGTCGGCTGGTCGGGCTTCGTGGGGCCGGGGCAGACGAGAGGCGGCCCTCCCCCGCGTCCTGGAGGAGGGCCGCCGTAGGACGGGGCGTGGGTGGGTGGTGATCAGGCGGCGACCTCCTGCACGCCTTCGAGGCGCTGCTGGGCGATGGTGAGCTCGGCGACGGTGACGTTCTCGCGTCGCAGGCTTCCCTCGGTGTGGCGGTCGCCGTCGCTGATCTGGCGGATGTCGTTCCAGTTCATTTCTGCCTCCGGGTGTGATGTGTGGTGCGATATCTCCCAACGTATTCATCACCCGTGAGGGCTTCCAGACATTGTGGGCACCCCTGGCGTGGTTCTTCATTGGTGCTGCGAAAGGCCCCCGTTGCGCCCCACTAAGGGGTGCAACGGGGGCCTTTGCTGGGCCGTGCAGAGCGTCTAGTTGAATTCCCGAGCCGGGCCTATTCGTCGTCCTTGGCTAGCAGCTGCTCGGTGTAGTCGTACTCATCGGGGTCGAGCTTGACCTCGCGCAGCGCTGCCCAGAGCTCAACGTCTGCGGGCGTTCCGGGGCTCTCTTCGCGGACGGTGGCGCGGTGGCGGGCGATGGCCGTCACGAGGACGTTGACGACGTACCGTGCCCGGGGTTGGAAGTCGCCGGCCTTTCCGGCCCAGTCCAGGTACTGGGGCGCGGAGCCGCCGCGGTCGATGCGGGCCCAGGACTGCTGGCACAGCTCGATGAACTTCGCTGCGCGCTTCTTCTGCGCCTCCGGTACTTCGTCACGCTCGAGGGCGTCCTGGGTGGCGTTGAGGAATTCCTCGAGGATGTCGTAGGCACGGTCGGCGAGCTTGCCGTCGGCACGGACGGCGAGCCAGAGCTTGTCCCACGCGTCGCGCCCAGCCTTCGACTGGTCTCGGGGCACGAGGTGGGACCGCAGCAGCTCGGCGAGTTCGACGTCGCTCAGCGCGAGCAGGGCGGCTGGCATGGGGTCCTTGGGGACCGCGACAGGCGTGCGGACTCGGGTCCAGGGGGCGTCGATCGGGGGCACTGGGGTCGCTTTCTCCTCGAGCTGTGAGCCGGCGGTTCGGCCGGGGGCGCAGCGGTGGATATGAGTCTCCCGCATCGCCTGTGGCGTCGCGCCGTTCACGCGGCCGCAGCGCGGCGGGCGCGCTCGGCTGCACGCCGCTTGGTGTTGGCGCTGCGGCACTCCATGCAGCGGCAGTTCTTGCGGTACTGGGAGATCCCGCCCTTGCCGGGCTCGTGGAGGGCGCCGTCGGTGTTGCGGGCCATGCGCTGCAGCCAGTCCGCGGTGTCAATGTCTTCGCGCCCGATGGCCCGCATCTGCTCGCGGTCCTTGGTCGTGGTGCCGGCCCAGTAGCCCTCTTCGTCGCCGGCGAGTGCCCACAGCAGGCAGGTGGCGCGACCGTCGCAGCGCTTGCACAGGGCTGCCTGGTCCTGCGGCACGACGCTCTGCTCACGATCCGGCACCCAGTCGCCCTCGACGGAGGCGGTCGCGCAGCGCGCGGACTCGATGGGGAATCGCTGGGCAAAAGACTCGGAGGCGTCGCCACCGTTGTGACGAGCCTCCGGGTCAGGCTGCATGCTCGCAGTGGTGTCACTGTACGGGGTCTGCTCGCGCGAGGCGATGAGCGTGGTCATGAGGGTGGTTCCTCTCGGTTCGGATGGTGAGTCCGGCGCCCTGGTTAGGAGCGATGCGACCATCATGACACCGAGTGCTGCACTCCGTCCACCGATGCAGCTCAGCGGGGTCTCGCGGGCGTGTCCGTAGACTCGAGAGGTGAGCAGCGCGCAGGGCAGGGCGTACGGCTATGAGCAGGTCGCCGAACGGCTGCATCAGGTGTTCGGTGTTCGCCCTGCTGCCTCCACCCTTCGTGCGGCGGTGGCCACTTCCCGGACATCGACCACATCCCGTCGCCCGAGCATCACGACGGGCATGCCAGCGCCGATGCCGAAGGGTTCCGCGCGCCGTGTGCTGTTCGACGCCGACGAGATCGAGGAGTGGCTCGACCAACACCCATGGCGCCGTCGCGATCAGGTCCTGCATGAGGCCGCCGAAAGGTTGAGGCGGGGCGAGGACGAATCAGCCGTCGTCGAAGGACTGCGACGGGTGGGCGTCTCGTGGTCGGAGGTCGCGCAACTGATCCGCCGAACCGAGGGCCGCCACGTGCCGAAGTCGTCAGTGCACAAGCGGTACCGATCGCGCGATTAGCGCGGCGGGCCGCATCGTTGCCGAACGCGTCTTCCCTCAACTGGTCGCGCCGCTGGAAGCCATAGCGGCGGGTGAATTCGCCACCGTCGTGCGGCGAGGGGGCGTTGCCGAGGCGGACACTGAGGACATCAGGCCGGAAAGCTAGGGTCCGCCGGTGAGCCCCTCCCGCCTGCATCACCCATTCCCACTGCACTCATCAGTTCGCCGATGATCACAGAGGAGGCCGGAATGGACGAGCACAGAGACCCGATGGACGGGATCACCGTCACTCAGGATGAGGAAGATCCCTACGGCTGGGTCATCAGCCTTACCGAGGGTGCCTCGCTGATCGGCATGCTCGACCAGACACGCGCCACGATCGCCCAGGGGGGCACACCCCGAGTCGAGCTCGCAGCGGGCGACGCCACGAGACTCAAGCGGGCACTGGAAACACTTGTGAACGCCGACCTCGCCTGGGTCGATGTCCGCATCGCCTCCCATGAGTAAGGGGCCGGCACGTGTCCACGCTCGAACGGTTCAAGCAGCTCCTTCAGAACCTGTTCTCCGGCGGGGCCGCGCCTGCCCCCCGTAGTAGCGCCTCGACACCACCAGACACCAAGGCAGCCGCGGCGCCACAGGCATCGGCCGCAACGCCCCCACCGGCATCAGGTCCTCCTGCCGACCCGTACAAGGAAGCCTCCGACAAGACGATCGCGACGCTGACATGGTTCGTCGGCGCACTGGCGGCCATCGCAACGTTGGTGGTCGCCGGCACCCAGCTGAGCAGTATCGGCGAACTCAGCAAGGGGCCCCGGCTGGGGTGGGCGATCGGCTCGGCGGCAGCCGCGCTCGCCGGGACCATCGCCGCAATCGGTCTGCTGACATGGGCGCGGCTACCCGGAAAGCCGGCCGACCAGGCTCGGCTTCAAGAACTAGCCCAAGGCAAGGAAGGCCGCCGCGGAAACGCCCGGCGTGACGCGTGGCTCCTCGACCGCGTCGAGGCTGACCCCGCATTTCACAGGGGCACAGGCACATTGAAGGACCTGATGGCTCAGATGAGCGCGACCGACGCGGAGTATCACGAAGCGCTGAAGCAGTATCACAAGGAGAAGTCCGCAGCGCGCGCGACGACGACCGATCCCAAGGCCGAGAACCGGAAAATAGCTAAGGCGAAAGCCGCACTCGACGTCGCCACCGACGATGTCAAACGCCTTCGATTTGGCGTTCAGATGAGCGCACACCTCCTTCGGTACATCGACTTTCGACGAAAGGTCTACCGCGCTATCTGGGCTGTCCTCGCGCTCTCGGTCGTGGTCGCCGCCGCACTCGTGACGCTCGCCTGGGCCGCCAACCCGCCCGAGGAGGACGCGACCCCACAGGCCGTAGCACGCCCCGTGCACGCTCAGCTGTACCTGGTGTCCAAGGACGAGATCTGGTCCGCCCGGCTTGGCCCCGAGTGCGCGGCCGCGGCGCGCATGGACGGGATCGAGGTAGTTGCGCTGGCTTCCGACGACGAGTCGGCCACGGTGGTGACGATCCCGTCGGGCCAGTGCCTCGAGCCACGCAGAGTGGTCGTTCCGAGTGACGACGGCGCAGTGATCGCGGTGTCCGGCAGCCTGCCCGACGCCTCAGGATGACAAGGCTCAGCGACGGCGAGCGCTGGGTTCTAGGCAGCCAGATCGACCCATGTGGCCGCGAGCGCGGCGCCGGCCACGATCGCTGGGCCGAAGGCGAAGTGGTCGCTGCCGCGGCGCCCCCGCACCAGCATCACGACGCCGACCAGCGCGCCGACCAGGACGGCGGCGACCACGGCGGCGACCACCACAGGCCAACCGAGCGGGCCCAGCATCATCCCGGTGAACAGTGCGAGCTTCACGTCCCCGCGGCCCATGCTCCCGACGACGGCGAGCACGACGAAGAACAGCCCCACGCCCGCGGCCCCCAGCCCGGCATGCAGCCACACCTGCGACCCTTCCGTCACGCTGCCCCAGCTCGTGGTCACCAGCAGCGCTCCGGCGGTCGGCGCCAGGACCCGGTCAGGGATCCGGTGGACGTCCAGGTCGATCCACACGATCGCGAGCCCCCCGGCCAAGTACACCGCCAGCCCTGCGGCGAACCACGCCGAGTCCTGCATGGCCGCGAGCGCCCCGCACAGCCCCGCCACGACGGGCACAGCCAGGACCACCGAGCGACGCGGCACGAACCGGGTGACGTCCCCGACACGCGCGTACCGCCGCTGGGGCAGCCACCAGGCGAAGAACACCCCGACGAGCAGACCCCCGACGGCGCCGACGACTCCAGCCACGCCTACTTGCTCATCTCGCGCTGCGCGTCCCCCTCGTAGCCAGCTCCGTCCGTCGGCCGCGGCAGGTCCATCCCCGCGGCCAGGATCTCGGGAGCGAACCCCCACTCCCCCCGTCGCAGGTCCTCGATGGACTCCGCGCTCTCCCACACGTCGTTCTTGTCCTTGCCCGCCATGGTCCCTCTCCTCACTTCTCGTCGGTCACGTCACGCAGCTGCACGACGCGCTTCTTGCCGGTCGACCCGTCCGGGCGCCGGAACGTCGCCTCGTGGGAGCCCACCACCTCGAACTCCAGCCCGCGCGGGAGCAAGTGTTGGGTGTTGTCCGCACCGTCCGACCGACCGAGGTAGGCGCCCCGACGCGTCTCCATCTCGAACACCACCACCCGCCCCCGCTCGTCGACCACCTGCCCCGCGGTCTCGTGCAGCTGGTGCGTCGCCGCGGTGTACCGGTCGAACGACAGCCGCCGACCGGGCCTGAAGTTGTTCGCCACGAAGCCGGCCACGTTCTGCCGATTGATGTACCAGGGCATCGCGACGTTCGCGTACAACACGTGCCCACGATCGTTGTGCCGCTCGTAGGCCTGGATCGACCGATCGATCCGGCGCACCCGAGCCTGGTCCGCGTCCGAAAGCTCCGCGACGTCACCGGTGTGCTCCGACAACTGGTCGTTCACCGACCGCCACGCCGCCTCACGACTGACCAGCGCGTGCTGCGTGCGCACCTGCACCTCAGGCAGCCCCGCCAAGGTCAACGTCCGCGCCTTCGAGCGCGCCTTGCGCTGCCTCGAGGACGCCGGGGCGCGCACCTGGCCCGCCGGCGGCAACCTGCGCTGCATCACCGGGTGGCGCAGCTCGGCATTCGTCTCCCGCGGCATCAGGCGATCGCGGTCCTTCTGCAGGCGGTTCAGGCCGGGCATGGCCTCGGTCATCCGGTCGAGGTCGCGCAAGCCTTCGCGGGCCACGGTGCGTTGGGCGTGTTCGTCGGTGTCCAGGAGCGCCGCGCTCTTGGTGCTGGTGGGGCCGGAGCCGCGGTCAGCGTCCACGACGTATCCGTCTGGGCGTGCGGGCCCGTGGGAGCTGGAGCGCTTTGCCATGTCGCGCGCCTTCCTGTCGGTGTGGTGGTTCACCTGGGGGAAGGTGCCGGCGGGGGCCGTTCTGTGACACCAGCAGGGCGCGCGTCCCCGTCGGTAGCTGGGGTCAGCCGAAATCCTGCGGGCTCTTCGACAGGTCGGCCGCCTCGTCCATGGTCATGTCGTCGACGAGCCAGGCGTCAGCACTGCTGGGGCGGTAGAGGTCGAGAGTCATGAGGACCACCCGGGTGTCGCCGGTGCGTCCCTCGTTGTTCACGGGGGTGAGCTCGACGAGACGCGCGCGGCTGGTCATCGTGGCGGTGTCGTGCGCCTGTTCGTCGACGCCGACGGCCTCGTCCGCGCTGGTCACCGTGACCTTGTAGCGCGCCTTGTCGTGGGCGAGCACGTTCCACCAGTGCCCGGGGCTGCTGGGCAGCTCCTGGGTGTTGAGCTGCGCGAACTCGGCGGTGAGGTACTGGGCGGCGCGTCGACGAGCGTCCAGCGGGGACTCGTCCTTGGCGGCGTCCACCTCCCACCACGTGCGAGCCACGGCGTCCGCCACGGCGTCGGGGCCAACCGGCCGCGACGAGGCGCTCGCGGACGTGCTCGGCGACGGGCTGGCCGGGCTCTTCCCGCCGGCGTCCGCGCCGTTCGAGGGGGCGCGAGTGGCTGCCAGCTCCTGGGACGGACGCGCGGGAGCGTCTCCTTCGTCGGAGGCGCATCCCGCCAGCGCTAGAGTGCACGCGACCGCCGCGGCCGCGCACCTGGCCAGGGCCGTCCCGGCCCCTCGTCGAGTGTCTTTCGTCGTTGCCACGCCTCTACCCCTTCGCCCCTTCGGTGCCTACGAACTCCCAGTGCCAGGCCTCGCTCTTGCGCCCGTCGATGCGCGCCCACGACGGGTGCTGCCACCCGAAGGCTGGTCCGTGCTCACGCAGCCACCGGTGACGGGTGGAGCCCTCGGGGCCTAGGTTTCCGATGTCGAGGGCCAGGCCCCACCCGTGGTTGGAGTAGCCCGGTGTGGCTGCGAGGAAGCCCTTGGTGGCCTTCAGCCGGACCTGGGTGGCGTAGTCGCGGTAGGCGTCGGTGATCGCGAGGTTCTGCCCGAACTTGGCCTTGAAGGCCTTGTTCAGCTCGCTCAGCGCGCGCTGCGCGTCGCACCGCAGGACCTGCCCGGACGCGGCCCACGGGATCTGGCACAGGATCGATCGATCGAGCTTGCCCGAGCCTCCGATGGCCTCGCGGTAGGTGCCGTCGGCCGAGACATCCGGACCGCCACCAGCGGCGTAGTCGTGACCGGCGAGCGCCTTGGTGTAGCGGGCGATGCCGCCCATGATCTTCTCGACGTAGGAGCGGGTCTCGATGATGCCCGGCACTCCGCCAGCGGCCAGGACGCGCCCGGAACCGGCGTTGTAGGCCGCGAGCGCCAGGCGAATGGGGTCGCCGCTGATCGTGCCGGCGTCGAGCTGTTGGTTCACCCAGGTGTGCAGGTGGCACATGTAGTCGGCCTGGGAGCCGATGGCGTCGAGGGGGTCGTTCGCGTCGGCGCGCCCGTCACCGGAGTAGTCCTTGCCGAACTCGGACCACGTCGGGGGCATGAACTGCGCCATGCCCATGGCTCCCACGGGGCTGATGGCGGCTGGGTTCCAGTTGGACTCGGCCTCGATCTGCGCGGCGATGACGGGTGCGGTGATGCCCTTGCACCGCTTGCCCGCCTCGGTGATCGCGGCGCGGTAGGCCTCGGGGATCGCCTGGAGGTTGAGCGCGCCGGTGCCGCCGCTGGTCTCGAGTTTCGGGGGGCCGTTCATGATCGTGATGACGCCGAGCCCGATGACCGCGGCGGGGGCGGCCAGCAGGAGGACGGGCACGATCAGGAGCGCCAGGAGCCACTTCTTGCTCATGCGTTGCCCTCCCGTCCTGCGGTGAGGACCGGGTGGGCGGCTCCGTCGTTGCGGGTTCGGCGTGGCCCGGTGGCGGCGAGGTCAGTCCCCGCCGCCACCGGGCTCGTCGTCGGGCGGCTGGTCACGAGTGCTTCCCGAAATTGGTGGGCTTGAGGCGCGCCCGCAGCTCGCGCACGGCGTCGGGGTCGATGCCGGTCGGGCGGTAGACCTCGACGTCGTCGTTGCCGTTGGGCGTGGTGTCGCGGCGGTAGGTGACGCCCGTGCTCTGGTCGACCATGCCGCCGCCCTTGTGGGGCCGCATCGGCGACGAGGTGAGTTTGGCTCGCAGCGCGCTGTCGCGGGCCTGACGTGCGGCGTCGACGGCCTTGGTGGTGCGCGTGACGGCGTTGGCGGCCTTTCCGGTGCTGATCACCTTGGCGCCCTTGGCTGCTGCCCCGGCGGTCACCGCGCTCTTGCTCGCGGTGATGGCCCGGGTCGTGGTGGTCGCCGCGGTTGCGGTGCGCGCTGCGGTGCCCGTCTTGGTTCCGATGGCGAGTACCTTCGCGCCGGCGGTGACGGCGGCGCTGGACCCGCCGGTCGCGAACAGGGCCGCGCCCTGGGCTGCCGCCTTGGTGGCCGTGCCCAGCCGCGAGCGCAGGATGAGCGCCTTGGAGGGTGCGCTCGTGAGCGCGCCGGCGGCGGTGGTCGCGGGCTGGTGGAACGGGCCCTTGGGTGCCCACGGCGGCCGAGGCGCCGGGCCGGGGCCGGGCGTGGGGCTGGTGCCCGCGCCGGGCCCGAGCAGGTTGGGAACGCTGCTGGTGGCGAGCTGGGGCCGGGTCTTGACCGGTACTCGCACGGCCGGGCTGCTCCCGCTGGCGGGGGCCTCCAGCTGGGGCTTCGCCGTGTTGGCCGGGGGGAGCTTCTTGGCGCCGCGGCGGGCGAAGAGCCACGCCTGGTAGCCCTTGTCCGCGACCTGGCCGGGCAGCTTGCTCGGCTCGTAGGCGGTGCTGCTGGCGCCGAGCTGCGCGAGCCTGTCGCCGATCCGGTGCAGGGCCTTCTTGACCTTGTGGCGCGCGATGATCAGCCCGATGGTGCCGGCGACCAGCAGCAGGTTGAAGATGCGGATGCGCAGCATGAACGGCACGCCCTCGGACTGGGCGAAGAAGACGGTCTGGATCTTCATCCAGCCGGTGATGAACGCGCAGGTGATGGCGATCATGCCGAGCGCGAAGGCCAGGTTGCTGGCGGTGCGCATGAGGGAGGCGCGGGGGCCGCCCGGTGCGACGCCGATGATGAGCAGGGCGATGAGCTTGATGCCCTGCCAGCCCGCGCCGAGCACGGCCAGGATGAACACGATCATCAGCACGAGGGAGAACAGGCCGAAGGCGATCAGCACGGTCCACATCTCGCCGGCGTTGATGGTCTTGACGATGTCGGGCTTGTCGGAGAACTCCTTGTAGGCGGGGTCGCAGCGGGCGATCGTCTCGCGCGTGTCGGTGAGGTCCTTGCCGTTCTGGACCGCGTCGTCGTACACGGACTCGCACTTGGAGTCGTCGATGACGGCGCCGTAGTTGATGATCTGGTGGGGCGTGCGGATGAAGGTGTCCACCAGGGCCGTCACGGCGCTGTCGGCGAGCTCGGCCGAGTTGCCCTCCAGGTTCTTCCCGTCGCTGGAGATCGCCGCCGAGAGGTCCATCCCGGCGTCGCGGCTCTGGTAGATCAGGCCGGTGTCCTTGTCGCCGATGATGCCGATGGGGTTGGCCAGCACCCCCACGGCCAGGGCGGCGATGGTGCAGCCGACGAGCAGCTCGACGATCCCGCCGGCGAAGCGGCCCTTGATCAGCCACCAGGCCACGACGGCGCTCAGGATGACGAACATCAGCTGCATGAGGCCGAACTGGTCGACCGCGATCTGAACCACCGACGCCAGGCCGCGCAGCGGCGCCAGCAGCCACTCCACCCACTCGAGCTTCATCAGCCAGGCGAGCGTGCCGATCGAGATCTGCATGAAGTACCGGTAGGGCTCCCACCCGATGGTCATGGCCATGGTCCAGAACCAGTTGTCCGCGTTCCAGACCTGACCGCCGTCGTACATCGCGAGGCGGAAGTCGCTGGCGGGGATGCCGTGCGAGTCCGTCACCAGGATCGGGTCCGGCACGGCGGCGGTCTGCTGGCCGCTGACGGCCGCCGACGCCGAGGCAGCAGTGGTCAGCGCGACGACGGCGGTCATCGCGAGGATGGCGGCGAGGCGCTTGCGGGCGCTCATGCGTCGGCCCCCTCGGGGGTGGTGAGGATGGCGTGGGCGCGCTCGTCGGTGGCGGGCGGCAGGATCTTGGCTCGCCCGATGCGCCCCTGGAAGTCGCGCATCAGGCACTCGCCGCGGCGCTCCAGCGGCACGCCCTGGTCGGCGAGCACGGGCGAGGTCTCGTTCGCGATGAGGTCGACGAGCTCGTCCTCGACCGGGGCCTCGACGGGCAGGCTCAGAATCCAGCGCAGGCCACGGGCCGCGAGCGTGCGGTCCCGGTGACGCATCAGGACGCGGAAGGCGATCAGGCCGCGCAGGACCTCGTCGCCGAAGTCGGCCTCGGGGTCGTGGGAGCCGAGGATGATCGTCGCGAGGTGCTTGCGACCGTCGCGCACGAACATCCGCAGCTCGGCGAGCCCTTCGGGCGAAGAGGTCACCGAGTGCGCCTCGTCGACGATGAACAGCCCGAGTCGCTTGCTGTCGCTCATGCAGCGGCGCCGGGCGATCGCGGTGATGAGCGCGTACATCGCGCGGCCGAGCTTCTTCTCCAGGCTCATCTGGGCGAACCGCATCGGGTTGTTCAGCTCGTCGGCGTCGGGGAGCTCGAGCAGGGCGGTCCAGAACACGATCGCGGGCGCGTCCATGTCCAGGGGAGGCAGATGCGGGTTGAAGATCGCCGCGCCGAAGTCCTTGCGCGCGAACACGTTCATCTTGCGCCCGAGGTCTTCCGCGCCCGGGAGGTCGCATGCACCGCTGGTCAGGTGGTCGACGAGAGCCCCGAGGCTGGTGATCTGGTAGGCGCTGAGGTACTGGGCTTCCAGGACATCGCTCAGCAGGACGCCCTGCTCCTCGGTGGAGTCGACGTTCAGCAGGGTGGTCAGGAACGTCTGAGCGATTCGGGCGCCCTGTCCGACACCGAAGATCCGGATCGGGTCGACGCTGAACCTAGCGTTCTCCGAGACGTCGACGACCACCGAGCCGGGGATCGGCGCGACGGCGGTGGCCCACTCCCCGGACACGGTGCGGTCAACGGCTACCAGGGTCGCGCCACGCGCGACGGCGTCCAGCGCGCACTTCTTGAGGAAGAAGCTCTTGCCCGACCCGAGCTCGCCGACCACGCCGATGGCCATCGCGACCTCCATGCGGATGCCCGCGCCGGCCAGGTCGATCAGAACGGGGTTGGGCCGGCCGCCAGAGATCTCCAGCGCCGCCAGGAAGCCGCGGTCGTCGCCGAGCTCGCTGGTGATGACGGGAACCGCCGCGGCGATGTTGTGCGCGGTGGTGATCTGCGACAGCTCGCGCACGGCGCGCGTGGTCGGCACCCCGGGCAGCATCGCGTCCCACAGCGCCTCCTGCGCTGCGGCGTCGGTGACGAGCTTGAACTGCGACCGGGCGTAGTGCTTGGTGAGCTCACCCGCCAGGTCCTCGGCCTCCTCGGGGGTCGTGCCCCCGACCGCGAGGATCGCGGTGTGCTCGACCTCGACCTCGAGCTCGTCGGAGTCGAGGATGCCCTGGTACTCCGCGAGGTCGCTGGCGGCGGTGACAAGCTGGCTCGATCCGCCGGCGCGGTTCTCCTCCGAGCGCTGGTCGAACTGGTCGGTGAGGTTCGCGTTGGCGCGGCGGTTGCGCGCCGTGACCTCGTCCCGGCCTCGCACGTTCAGACGCAGCGCCCAGTCGACGGGGATGCCGGACTCGTCGAGACGTCCGAGCCACTCGCCGCCGGGGAAGGCGATGCCGCCGCTGGGGACGTTGGCCACGGCCAGCATCACCTGGTAGGAGGGCTCGGTGGTCTCGAGGTTGGTGACCCTGAGGTAGCGGCGCTTGAGCCGCTCCCACGGGGTCAGGCGGCGGCCGAGGTCCGTCTCGCCGGAGGGGTCGGTGTGCACGTCGGGGATGGAGGCGCCGGCGCTGAGGATCCGGGTGACCGGGTCTGTGGCGTCGCCGTTGGGGACCGGCAGGTCCAGGTGCAGCCCGCGCTGCTGGGCGTGGATCTGCACCCAGGTCATCTCTGCGACCGTCGCGGGGCGGGCGTTGAAGGACGAGGGCAGCACCTTGCGGATCAGCTCGGCCTGCTCGAGTCGGTTGCGCACCTGGCGCGGGGAGGGCCCCACGCGGGGCATCGCCGCCGCGTCGCGCAGGCTGGCGCCGGCGGCGCGCAGCGGCTCTGACCACGCCCTGGAGCCGGCGTTCTTGAGCGGCACGGCGAGCCAGTAGGCGCGCCGGCCGATGTCGATCTCCTTGAGGAGGTCGAGGGTCGCGACGCACTCTGCGGCCCACTCCTCGCGGTCGTCCATGTCCAGGCCGTCGATCATCTGCTGCACGACCGTGGTGGGGTCGGTGGAGGCGCAGTAGCCCAGCAGGAGACCTTCACCGCGCAGCGCCCGGAACAGGCTCGCGTGCAGGGCCCGGGTGTCCTCCTTGGCGTCGGTCGTGCGGTAGCCGTAGGGCAGCGGCTCGAGGCGCCACATCGCCCACACGGTCCCGGAGCGGGTCCACATGAGGTTGTGCGTCATGTCGGTCAGCTGGCTGTGGCTCACGAATCCTCCTGGGTGTTGGCGTTGGCCAGCAGGCGGCCGACGGCGGTCAGCTGGACGGTCTGGCGGCCGGTGGGTGCCGCGGGCTCCGGGGCGGCCACTTCGGGCGTCGGCTTGGGTGGGTGCTGAGTCGTGCTCGGCTCCGCAGTGGGCATGTCGGCTTCGGGCTCGCCGGTCGTGTCGTCGGCGAGCAGGGGCGGAAGTTGGGGTGTCACGACCCGGTGGCGGAGGCGTCGAGGCTTGCTCACGGGAAGCGGCTTGCCGTTGACCTTCCCGCCCGGGGCCCGGAGGGTGAGGGCTGCGAAGTCGACCGTCCAGGACAGCGGGTTGCGTCCGCTGCGCGGCAGCTTGCCCATGCCGTAGACGGCGCCGGCGACGATCGCGATGAAGATCGTGGCGTTGGTGACCCCGTCGAAGACGGCCCAGAACTTGATCGTCTTCCACAGCCCGAAGACGATCGCGAAGAAGGCGATGACCTGTCCGAGCGTGTAGGGCCCG
Source organism: Isoptericola sp. NPDC056578 (assembly GCF_042793275.1). NCBI lineage: Bacteria > Bacillati > Actinomycetota > Actinomycetes > Micrococcales > Promicromonosporaceae > Isoptericola > Isoptericola sp. NPDC056578. Next base: position 75,145 of record NZ_JBHTVC010000009.1, on the reverse strand, counting down.
CCGGGGATCTTCGATCCTTCGCTGGTGCGCCCGATCAGGATCGGGATGCGGCGGGCACGGGTGTACCACCGCGCCGCGCGAGAGTCCTGAGCCATCGTCATACCTCCGGCACCCCGGGAGGGGGTGTCAGACCAGCTCCGGGCCGGCGTCGGGGACGGTGAGGACGACCGAGGTCGCCGGTGCGGCCTTCCGCAGCTCCTCGTCGATGCTGCCCGAGAAGAGCTTGGTGCCGCCGTTGATCAGGAAGCCGACGAAGGCTCCGACGATCGCGATGCCGGCGATGGCGCCCATGGCCCACCGCGCCTTGAATCCGACGACGAGGATGGCCAGCGTGACCGCCAGGAAGATGACGTTCTTGATGAGGTCGCCCGCGTCCCCGACCAGGCGGTTGCCGGTGTCGAAGAGGCCCTCGGCCTGCACCTGGCCGGCGGCACTGAGTGCGTGCACGGACGCCGAGGCGGCGTCCAGAACGGTGAGGTCGAACATCACAGATCTCCTTCAGGGGTGGGCGTCTGATCAGGACGCGTCGTGGAGGTGGGGATCTCGGTGATCTCCCACCGGCCCGCGCGAGCCTCGAGGTCGAGGACGTACTGCGCGGTGGTCTGCTGCCCGTCGGGGCGGGTGAGGGTCGCGGCGACGAGCACGCGCAGGGCGTCCCCGTCCGCCGGGCTCTCGGAGTCCGTCGCGTCGCCGGGTTCGCCCAGCACGCTGTCGACGGCCACCGAGGTGTAGGCGGGCGGGTCGAGCGGTGCGATGACCGTGCCCGGGCTGAGGTAGCGCTCGATGTCGCCGTCGCCCGCGAGGTGCGAGCCGAGGAACCCGGCGACGGTCTCGGTCAGCGCCTGGTCGCCGCCCAGGTCGTCGGAGAAGCCGGACGGCTGTTCGGCGAGCAGCGACGGGCCGGCGATCGGGGACGGCAGCGCGGTCGCCGCCGTGCCCGGTCCGGTGGCGGTCTGCGCGACGACGACCGGCACCTGGTAGTAGCGCCGGACCCAGGCGGTCGCGCCGTCCTCACCGCTCGGCTCGGTGACGTCGGCACCGACGACGACCGTCCACTGGCCCGGGCCTGCCTCGTCGACCGACGCGACCGTGACCGCGCGGACCGGCAGCGCTTCCTCGGGCAGCGTCTCCATGCCGTTGGGGTAGATCCGGTCGAGGGCCGCGTGGTCGTCGTTGGTCGCCGAGAGCCAGGCCGCAACCGCCGCACGTCCGGCGTCACCGGCCACGCTCGAGCCGACCAGGTCCACCTGATCGACGGTGGTCGGCGCGGCATCACTCGACGTCGCCCACGACCAGCCGATGACGCCGACGGCAACCGGGCCGCACACGAGTGCCACGACGCCGAGCACCGTCACGGCACGGGCTGCGAGCGCCGGTCCGCCGGTCCACTCGGTGGCGTGGGCGATCGGCTGGTTGTCGTCCGTGGTCTCCGGGCGGTCGGTGGGCTCGTCGGTGGTGGGCTGTTCGGGTCGGATCCGCAGGGCGAGCTTCATGCCGCGTCGCCTCCTTTCTCGATCGGGTCGGTGCTCGGGTGGGCGGGCACGACGGTGAGGGTCGGGCGGCTGTCGGTGGGGCCGTTGACGCAGCGGATCGCGCGGCGCACCTCGGGCGAGTCGGCTCGGTTCAGCGCGAGGCGCATGCGCTCGCTGGCCTCTTCGTCGAGGGGCTTGGCGGCGAGGGGCCCGAGCGCCGAGATGATCTCCTCGCGGGCTCGGGTGGCGGCGCGGAGCGCGACGGTGTCGGCAAGGTCGCGCGGCACACGGCGGGTGGGGCTCATCGGTTCTCCTCGGGCCTGTGGTCTGTCACCCGGGGGAATGTGTGGGGGCACCCGTGCTTGTGACGCGGGCTGGTGAGATTTCTTGCCCCGCGTCGTTCGTGGCTTATTGGTGCAGGTCAGCAGCGTGGGCAAGGTGCCGTGGTGGCGCGCTTGGCCCTCTTGCCCGGGGGGCAATTTCTGGTGAGGCGGCTTCGGGCAAGAGTCCAGGCAAGGGGGCGTCGGTTGGGTGGGTCTCGGTCGGATGTTCGGCCCCGTGCCCACATCTCGTGGACGGTTTGCAGCGCTAATTCCTACGGTCCATGTAGACCCACCCGAACGACAGGGAGCCACCGATGAGGATCGTCACGAACGTGTTCCGCCAGCACGACGTCGCGCCGGAGAACCTCGCTTCGGCCCTCTGCGCGCACCTGACCCGTGAGTGGGCCGAGCTTCACCAGCTGGCGAGCACACGCAGCACGGTTCGTCGCTGGAGCAGGACGGAGCAGGCCCTGGCCGGGTTCGCCCGGCCGGGTGACATCGTGGATGCGATCGACGCCGCGGAGTACGCGCAGAAGGACGAGATGCTCATCGCCCTGGTCCGTCTGTTCCAGGGTGGTCAGCAGCTGGCGGGCCGCACGGTGCTCCAGGCCATGCTGCCGAAGCTGATGAGGGTGGCCGACCGGGTCGCGACGCCTACGTCATCGAAGGACACCTGGGACGAGGACCGTCGTCACATCGCGGTCGCCGAGTTCTGGGACGTGATGTCGACGTACCCCACCCACCGCCGGCCGCGGCGGGTTGCGTCGAACCTGTCCCTGGACACGTTGCACCGGGTGACGCGCACGGCGCCGGGTGCCCCGGAGATCTCGGTGCCGCCCACCGAGCTGCCGGGCGCGTCTTCGGACCACGCGCTCGTGGACTGGAAGCGCGGGCTGGCCTACGAGGACCCCGAGGTCGGCGAGGAGCTCACCACGGAGTCCGACATCATCGAGGTGCTCGCCTGGGGGGTCCGGAACACGGTGATCTCGCTGGCCGACGCGCGGCTGCTCACGACGGTCTACATGAACGAGGACCGGCGCGACTACGGCAGTGCCATGGAGCGGTTCGGGTTCACCCACGACCAGGCCCGCACGCGCTGCTCGCGTGCGATCGCGAAGCTCCGGGCAGCCGCCGGCGACGAGTTCAACGGGGACGCAGCGCTCTCTGCCTGATCTCCTGCCGCGCCCGCAGCGCGTCGGCGCCGAGCTAACCCCGCTCGCCTGCAGGGCACCGCCCGGCCACACTGGGGCCTCATGTGCGGCAGGTATGCGAACGCCCGACGAGACGACGAGCTCGCACGTCGGTTCCGCGTCGCCGAGCTCGTCGGCGAGGATCTTGGCCCGTCGTGGAACGTGGCTCCCACCCAGGATGTGCGCGTCGTGCTCGAGCGCGTCGAGGCCGAGCAGGCGCAGCGGCAGCTGCGCACCGTGCGGTGGGGTCTCGTCCCCTCGTGGGCGAAGGATCCGAAGATCGGATCCCGGATGATCAACGCCCGCGTCGAGACGCTCACCGAGAAGCCCTCTTTCCGCCGCGCCGCCGCCCGCCGGCGCCTCATCGTCCCGATGGACGGCTACTTCGAGTGGCAGGCACCCGAGTCAGGCAAGGGCCGCAAGACGCCCTACTACCTCACGAGCCCCGACGGGGCGGCGCTCGCGGCCGCGGGCCTGTACGAGCTGTGGCGCGACCCGGGCAAGACCGACGAGGATCCCGACAGGTGGCTGTGGTCGATGACGGTGATCACGACCGACGCGACCGACACCCTCGGGCACATCCACGACCGCTCACCACTGCTCCTGCCGGACGACGTGTGGGACGACTGGCTCGACCCCGGCCTCACCGAGAGCGACGACGTCGACGCGCTCATCCGCGCCATCCCAGAGCCCCACCTCCAGCCGGTCGAGGTCTCCCCCGCCGTCGGCAACGTCCGCAACAACCGGCCCTCGTTGATCGACCCGGTCACCCCCTCGACGTAGCCGTCCCGGCTGACCCCGCCGCCGGCGGCCTGTGGATGACGGGCCAGCGCCGCGGGCCAGGCTTGGCAGGATGCCCGTATGGCCGAAGCCCCGCTCCCGAGATTCATGTCCGTCGACGACGTCGCGGAGGAGCTCGCCGTCTCGCGCGCCGTCGTATACAGCACGCTCAAGTCGGGGGTGCTTCCGGCGATTCAGGTGGGGCCGAAGAACATCTGGCGCATCGAACGCCGAGTGTTCGAGGAGTACATCGAGGCGCGGTATGCCGAGACCAGGGAGCGACGGGAGCGCGGGGAGATCTGACTCACCGGGCCGGCATCCCTCGCTCGTGGTCGTACGGGTGGGTGAACCTGCTCTCGTCGCCGCCAGTGCAGTGCCCCACGACCAGTGCCTCGCCGTAGCATCCGGGGATGAGCGGCGACGTCACGCTTCGATCCCCGGCCCCGCCTGGACTCTCGGGGACCGCGATGATGCAACTCCCCCAGTCGTGGATCCTGACCGCGAGCGCCCTGGCGGCGGGGTGGCTGGCGATCTCCTCCGAGACGGTCGATTCTGATCGGTACCCCACCGGGCAGGATGGCACGGCGCTCACGGTCGGTCGGTCGGGCCCGCTTGAGGTGATCTTGGGTCGTGCGACCGATCGTGCTCGGCGGCTGACGAACGCCTTCGGGTTCCGGGTCGGCCCTGACCGGGACACCCCGCCTCAGCGGGCCCTTGCCGAGCTCGACGAAGCCATGCTGCGCCCGCTCGAGATCGATGCCGGTCGCCTCGTCCAGTACATGGCCCAGCACACGGTCTCGGTCCGGCATCTGAGCTACGGCAGCCCCATCTCGGTGTCGTTCAACCTCGGTCCCGTCGGCGACGCTGTTCGTCCTGGGCTGCGCGCTCTGACCGACTTCCGCGGCTACCGCCGACGGGTGAAGGCTCAGAACCGGGCCGATGAGGTCACCGCGCGCGCCCAGGAAGCGAACGCGAACGCAGACATCAGAGAGGCCCAGTACCGCGAGCTGACCGCTCGCCAGTACCTGGAGACGCTCCCGTACCGAGACGTCGACCACCACGAGGTACTTGTCGCTATTACCGAGGCATTCCGCGCCGGTGATGCTCCATCTCACGTCGCCGAGCGCGCGGCACGGGCCCTCACCTCCAGCCCCCACGTGACTAGCGCTGTCGGGACGACACTCGCGATGGACATCGAGGTGGAGGACGGGCCGGACGACATCTGGTTCGCGGCCCCGTAGCTGCCCACGTGCGGGGTCCGACGGCCCCTCCACCGCCACAGGCGAGCTTCACCCGCGGCGTGACTCTGGCAACGATGTGGGTGGCGAAGGCGACCATGTCGGAATGCAGGCTGCGCTGGACACCGTCACGGGCAAGCCGGTCTCCGCCGATGACACGTACCGCGAGATGTCGGAGTCGGAGCGGGCGGTGCTGCGGCTGGTGTGCCCGGGCTGGTCCGATGAGGCGTCGGCGGAGTGCCGCGCTCCGGTGGCGTTCCGCAACCGGACGCGCGACGGCAAGCGGGCGTGTTTCAGCGCTTCGCACCGGGCCGGATGCGACCACGGGTCCGAGCCGTCCGATGATGTTCCCGGTGATGCGGGCCGGCCGGTCCCGCAGCGACCGGCGTCGGCGGCGGTGATCGACATCGACCTCAGCGCGGCTGCGCCCTCGCGCGGCCCGGACGGACGCCACCGGCCCGATGAGGCCGTGGCCGGCGCCAGCACGAGGCGCCACGCTCTACAGCCCGCGGCCGGTGGAGTGGGGCAGGGCTCGACTCGTCGCCGCCTGAGCACCCTGGCGGCGGCACTCGCCGATCCGGGGCGCAGCCTGGATCCGGGCGCGTGGGTGCGGCTCGAAGGGTTCCCCGAGCTGCCGGTGCGGTTCTTCTTCGTACGGATGGAGCTCACCTCGCCCGAGTGGCACGGGCGCCGTCGTGGGTACTACGGCATGGTGCGCCGGGTGGACCGTGGGGTGAAGCCGGGCTCGCTGTTCGTCTACGTCGAGGGCGCGTGGAAGCCGTCGCTGAAGGTGGTGCTCACCTCGCGCGACCAGAAGATGCTGCGTCTGGGCGACCCACAGGAGCTGGTCGGGCGGCACATCCTGGCTCTCGGGTGGTACACCGCGACCGCAGCCGGGACCGCGTACATCACCCCCGCAAGCTCCGCGGGACGGGTTGCGGTCGCGGTCGTACCCCAGCTCGCCCCTGGGACCCACGACGGGCCATCCCCGGTGAAAACGGAGCCGGCCCCTCGCTCCCCTGCTCCCACCAGGGCAGGGACGCCCCGGCCCGTGGCGGCCACGCGGTCCCGGATAGGTCACGGCAGGGCGGTACCGACACCTCCTGGGTAGGCCCGCACCGTCAGGGGCAGCCCGCCGATGAGCGCCTTGCTCAAGATCGGCTCCCACGCCTCCCCCACGGGTGGAGCCGCAACGAACGCGTCGACATCACCGACGATCGTGATCAGCCCGCCAGCGGAGTGGATCGGGTCCCACCACTCGTCCGGGTGCGGATCCTCGAAGACGTACCCAGCCACGACGCGCTCGCGGTGGTCGGTGGTGACGAGATCGACGTCGTGCCGGCTCTTGAGGTCGATCGCGAGCGCGGTGATCGCCGGCACCCGGAGAGGTCGTCCGACCATCGGGGTGAAGCCGAGGAACTCGAAGTCCGTGGCCCGCAGATGGGTCTCGTCGATGAAGAGGGCAGGCTCGGGCAGTCCGAGGAATCCGGGCATCGTGCGCACCGCGGTGCCGTCGCCGAACGTGATGTCACCGGTCGTCGGTGACCGGAAGAACGAGCTGCCGTCCATGTTCTCTCTCCAGTGGCTCATTGTGGGCAGTACCGCGGGCCCGTTCCATGCAGCGGTCCGTGCACTGGACCTCTGTAGATGACCTTGGCACCTGCTGGGCGCAGAGGCGAGGGTATGGGATGAGTGTCGCTCCTGCCGCGCTCCGGCTCACTCCCGCGCGCAAGCGTTCTTGCGCGTTCCCAGCCAACATTTCGTGGTCGGGTTGTTCCCTGGCTCGCTGTTGCACGTTGACTCGCGAACACCATTCGCGGATAGTGCGGGGCGCCAGGATGAATACACCAGGAGGGGCACCGTGGTTCAGAAGAAGCAGATCGTCCTGATCGATGATGTCGACGGCGGCGACGCCGACGAGACTGTCACGTTCGCGCTTGACGGCGTGACCTACGAGATCGACCTCACGACGAAGCATGCAAAGCAGCTGCGCGACGGTCTGGGCAAGTGGGTGGGGCACGCACGCAGGACCACGTCGCGACCTGTTCGAGGCGGGACGCGCGGCGCGCGCACTGACCGGGAACAGCTCGCGAAGATCCGTGCCTGGGCGCGCGCGAACGGGCACGAGGTGAGCGATCGTGGCCGGATCGCAGCGTCGATCATGGAGGCCTACGAGGCGGCGCACTGAGCAGCCGGGTGATTTACTCTCGGTAAAGCGAGACCGGTGGGTCGAAGGGTGCGACCTTCGACCCACCGTCCGGGCTTGTCTCGCTAGGAGACGAGGTCGCGAACGAGTCTCGCAACGTTGGTGAGCGCCGAGGTGATGGACGCGAGCACGACCACGCGCGATGTCCTCACCTCGGCACTTCCTTGCGTGGGGGGATTCTTCCCTCCGGTCGGCATAGGCGACTCCTTTCATCTCGCCCCTGTGGGGCTACCTTGCGACGACCATCGCCGCTGCAGGAATCACCCTAGAGTCCGCAAACCACAATTCCGGATGCCCGTTCGCCCCTCCCAGTCGTCCCCGCGCGGGCCCGTGCGCCCGCCCCGATGCGGGAAGTGCATCCGTTTCGGTGCCGTTAGCGGCCTCCGTTTGTGTAGCACCCAAATCGCACAAGAGGCTCGGCCGGCGCCCGAAAGTTCGGGAAATTCGTCGCTCGCTTCCGGCGTGTCGCGCACTCTGCGCGGCGGTCCCGAGCGCCACCTGTGTCGCCCCTTGTGATGCCGACGGTTAGGTCAGGCCTTCGGGGGCGGTGAGACCCCGTCGACGGGCAGGTCTGGCCTGGCACCTGGCACGGTCCGTTATTCGGTGCCGTCGGTATTCCTGGCTCTGCTGCTCAGTCGAGGAGTGCTTCATGTGCGGCAGGGTCGCTCCCGGAGGTGGTCCGCGCCGGGGCGGCCCTCTCTCTGACCTACTGGGCCTATGTCCCCACCCGGGCTGTGGTCGATTCGTGCGCGGTCCTGTAGGTGCTGCCAAGTACGCCTCTTCATGTGCAGCAGCGGAGTCTCCATCGGCGACGGGCGGACCGGTGTGCGTCGACGAGTTGAAGACGCGCGATCATCTCCTGGTCGCGGCTGTTGTGCTGCCGGCGGATGTCGCGCCAGTCTCGGGCGCGCGGGAGTGCCCAATGGGGCCAGGCTAGGCCGTCAGGACGTAGTGCTGTCGATGACGAGAACGTCTGCCATCCGGCGCTCCCTCCACTCGGCCAGGAGCTCGTGGAACGCCACCGGTCCGGGGTTGTAGGTGCCGGGGCTGGCCTTCCGCGTGCCTTCGCCGTTGTTGTAGCCGGGGGTGCACTCGGCGAGGAACTTCGAGTTGTCGCGGCCGACGGCCACGAGGGTGTCGTACCACTCCTCCTGGGCCTCGCGCGTCGGCTCGACGTAGCGGGCTGACTCCTTGCGGGCTGCGGCCAGGATCGCGGCGATGTGGTTGGCCTGCTCGGACAGGATGTGCACGAAGTTGACTGCGTTCGCGTTCTGCATCGACCCGAGGTTGAAGAGGTTGGGGAACCCGTGCGTGGTGAAGCCGTGCAGTGTCCGGGGGCCGCGGTGCCAGGTCTCGAGCAGAGTGTGTCCGGCTCTGCCCTGGACCGGCAGCGTTCCGGACACTAGGCCCGAGACGCCCACCTCGAACCCGGTGGCGAAGATGACGCAGTCGACCTCGTACTCGCTGTCACCGACGACGACCCCGGTCTCGGTCATGCGCGTGATGCCACCGTGATCGGCGGTGTCCACGAGGGTCACGTTCGGTCGGTTGAACGCCTGCAGGTACAGGTCGGAGAACCCGGGTCGCTTGCACATGTACCGGTACCAGGGCTTGAGGGCTTCTGCTGTGGCGGGGTCGTCGACGATCTCGTCGACCCGGGCGCGGATCTCGTTCATCTTGACGAAGTCGGCCAGCTCGTCGAGCCGCTCCCGCTCGGCCGGGTCGAGCGTGGTGTCCAGTGCCCCGCTGATCATCTGCCGCTGCAGCTGCGAGGTCGCCGTCCATCCGTCCTGGGTGAGGTCTTCCTCGACGTCCTCCCCGGAGACGATGGCAAGGAAGTTCTCCATGCGTTCCTTCTGCCAACCCGGCTTGAGCGACGCGGCCCACTCGGGGTCGGTGGGCCGGTTGTCGCGCACGTCGACCGACGAGGGGGTGCGCTGCATGACGTACAGGTGCGCCGCGTCGCGGGCCACGTGCGGGATCGCCTGCAGGCCTGTGGCGCCGGTGCCGACCACGGCGACGCGCTTGTCCGCCAGGCCGGTCAGCCCGCCGTCGGGGGTGCCGTCGGTGTAGTCGTAGTCCCACCGGCTGGTGTGGAAGGTGTGGCCGCGGAAGTCCTCGATACCGGGGATGCCGGGTAGTTTCGGCTGGCTCAGGGTGCCGGAGGAGACGATCACGTACCGGGCGCGCATCGCGTCGCCTCGGTCGGTGCGCACCAGCCACTCGGCGGTGTCGTCGTCCCAGGTGAGCTCCGTGACCCGGGTGTGGAAGACCGCGTCGCGGTACAGGCCGTAGTGCTCGGCGATCCGCACGGCGTGCTGCCGGATCTCCTCGCCGGGCGCGTAACGCATCGTGGGGACGTAGCCGGTCTCCTCCAGCAGCGGCATGTAGACGTACGACTCGATGTCGCAGTGGATTCCGGGGTAGCGGTTCCAGTACCAGGTGCCGCCGACGTCACCGGCCTCGTCCATCATCCGGATCGACTCGAAGCCCGCCTCGCGCAGCCGGGCGCCGGTGAGCAGGCCGCCGAACCCGCCACCGACGACCAGCACCTCGACCCGGTCGGTCAGCGGTTCGCGCTCAGTGCGCTCGGTGTACGGGTCCTTCGCGTAGTACCCGAACTCCCCTGCTGCCCGCCTGTACTGATCGAGCCCGTCGGGCCGGATGCGGCGGTCGCGCTCGTGGCGGTAGCGCTCGCGCAGCGCGGCGGGGTCGAAGCCGAGATCGGCAACCGCGGGGACACGGTTGGTTGCGTCGGACACGGGCGTGGCCTTTCGTCGCCGGACAAGGAGGTCGAGCATCGTTGCCCGAGGCGCGTTAAAACGTACACCACCGTACGGATGTGGGTTCGATCGGCTCACGGCGCGCCGGGCGGCGTCGGTAGGCTCCGTGCATGACCGGCTCCCGCCCTCGCCGTGATGCTGCGCGCAACCGCGAGCGGCTCATCCAGGCGGCGAGAGAGGTGTTCCGCGCTCAGGGTGCCGACGCACCGCTGGAGGAGATCGCGGCCGGCGCCGGCGTCAGCCGCACCACGCTGCATCGCCACTTCGCGAGCCGCGAGGAGCTCGCCACCGCGGTACTCGACCAGAACGTCGCGGACATCGAGGCCTATGCGCTCGAGCTGGCGGCCGAAGCCGATGCCGCGGAGCGCCTCTTCCACTACCTGCTCGACGTGCAGCTGGAGTCCCCCTGGCTCGCGCGGATCGTCACCGAGCATGCGACGTCTTGGGCCGGGCTCACCGCCCGCACCGCGGCCGCCTTGGCTCCGTTGGTCGAACAGGCCCGCCGGGATGGTCGGGCGAGGCCCGACGTCACCACCGCTGACATACTTCTGGCCCTCCCGATGGCGCTGGCCGTCCAGATCGCCAGCACGCACAAGGGCGAGCCTCTGCGCGCCGACCGCGGCAGAGAGCTGCTCCATCGTGCACTCTTCGTCACGGCACCGCCGCGCTAGCGATCCGACGCCGAGCACCGCGGCGCATGCGTGTGGCGCCGACGTGCTGCGCCGACTCTGGCCCTGTCCTCAAAGGTGCGCTGCTGCGCTGAGCGTCGCGGCGAGCCGTGACACGTCGTGCGCCAGGCTCTCCAGGTCCTTGGTGTCCCAGTCGCCAAAGACATGGTCCGTCCGCCGGCGCAGCTCGGCCTGCAGGTCGTGGTGCAACGTCTGACCGCTGGTCGTCAGCGTGACTGTCCGGGCCCTGCGATCGGCGAGGTCGACTGTGCGCTGTGCGTGCCCCTCATCGACGAGCCAAGCGATGTGGCGCGACATGACGCTCCGGTCGATGGCCAAGATCTCGGCCAGGTCGGTCAGCGACATCGGTCCACGATGAGCGAGCGCCTTGAGCGCCATCGCGATTCCCGTGTGCGGGATCCCGGTGACGTGCCGCAGGGCGCTGTTGAGCTCGTACTGCGCCTTGGCAAGACGGCGCGTCGAGTCCATGAGCTGGGCCGCGCTGTGCGGGGCAGTCATGGGACTGATGCCGAGCGGACCGGAGCTGCGGAGCCGGCCTCGAGGTCGGTGAAGGCGCGGTCCACGACCTCGCGCAGCGAGCCGTCGCCATCCCTGGACCACTGGGCCAGGCATAGATCGAGGACACTGACCGACGCGGTGGCAAGCACGCGCGCGGAGGCCGGCGCGCAGCCGTACTCGGCCAGGATCTCCGCGAGTCGGTCGATCTGAGGTCCGCGCGCGCGTCGCAGCTTCGCGCCGACCGCGGGTTGCGACTGCACGAGGAGGAGCCTCGCGCGCATGGGGCCAGGTTCCTGCTCGCCCTGGACGACGACGGGCTCGACCGCGGTACGCAGCCACTGCCACCAGGACGTCGCGGCGTCGCGTCCGGCGACGCCGGCCTCCCTCAGGGGGCGCGCGAAATGGTCATCCGGACCGAGCATCACCGTGACGATCACGTCGTCCTTCGAGCCGAGGTACCGGTAGAAGGTGGGCCGCGAGATCCCAAGGCCCCGGGCGAGGTCATCCGCGGTCAGGCCGTCATACCCGCTCTCAACGATGAGGGCGAACGCGGCCTCCGCGAGCTCGGCGCGCATGACCTCGTGGGCGCGCTCTCGGAGATCGAACGTCATGGCCGTATCCTACCTGATACAGTGTCTCAAACTCGAAACATCATCTCTCAAGTGAGGGCTTCCATGCACGTCGTCACCTCAGACGCCTCCCCATCCCCGTACAGCCGGGCCCGCCAGAACCTCGTCGTGGCTGTCCTGGCGTTCGCCGGGATGGGCGCGGCCTTCATGCAGACGATCCTGATCCCGATCCAGAGCGAGCTGCCCGAGCTCCTCGGCGCGCCCCCGGCGGACACAGCGTGGGTCATCACCGTCACCCTTCTCACCGCCGCCGTCGCGACCCCGATCGCCGGAAAGCTCGGCGACATGTACGGCAAGAGGAAGATCGCGATCATCCTCATGGGGATCCTGGTCCTGGGGTCTCTGATCTGCGCTCTGTCGCCCGGCCTGACCGGCCTGATCGTCGGCCGTGCATTGCAGGGCACCGGGATGGGAGTCATCCCGCTCGGGATCTCCCTGCTGCGTGACGTCGTCGACGCACGTCGACTGGGAACCTCCATCGCACTGGTCAGCGCCACCCTCGGTGTCGGTGGCGCGATCGGTCTGCCGATTAGCGCCGTCGTGACGCAGAACTTCGACTGGCAGATGCTGTTCGTCCTGTCGACCGTGGTGGCGGCCATCGCCATGATCCTGATCATCGCCGTCGTACCGGCGGCGGGGACGCGCACCGGCGGCCGCGTCGATCTCGGCGGCGCCGTCGGACTCGCGATCGGCCTCGTCGGCGTGCTCCTCGCCATCTCGCAGGGCAACACCTGGGGCTGGACCTCGGCCGCAACCCTGTCCAGTGCCGGCATCGGGATCGTCGCGTTCGGTCTGTGGGGCTGGTACGAGCTGCGCCAGGAGAACCCGCTCGTCGACCTGCGCGTGAGCGTCAAGCCCTCCGTGCTGACCACCAACCTTGCCGCCGTCGCGATGGGCTTCGCCCTCTTCTCCTCGAACATCGCCTTCCCGCAGCTCCTTGAGCTCCCGGATGCCGTCGGCGGCCTGGGCCTCGGGCTTCTTCCCGCCAGTCTCGTGCTGATGCCCTCCGGTCTGGCGATGCTCGCCATGTCCCCCATCGCCGGCCGCATCGAGCGGTCGGTGGGCCCGCGCCCGCTCCTCGTCGCCGGAGCCTCGGTGATCGCCGTGGCCTACCTCGTGTGCGTCTTCGCAGACCTGCAGGTGTGGCACATCGCCGTGGTGAACACGATCATCGGCATCGGAATCGGCCTCGGCTACGCCGCCATGCCCGCCCTCATCATGAACGCCGTGCCCCGCAGCGAGACGGGCGCCGCCAACGGTCTCAACACCCTCATGCGAGCCTTCGGCACCACCGTCGCGTCCGCCGTCGTGGGCGCTATCCTCGCGGGCGCGACCGGCAGCAACATGACCTCCTCGTTCTCGATCATCTTCGTCATGGGACTCATCGCAGCCATCGCCTGCGCCGTGCTCGCGTTCCTCATCCCTCACGGCAAGCACCGAGACGCAGCGGCAGACCACGACGTCGCCCCCTCGGAGGCGGACAGCGCGGCCCACACCGAGGGCTCGAAGGTCCTGCCCCTGAACCGCCACTAAACCGGCGGAGTTCACCACCCACCCCGTGCGACCGCCTCCCCACCGGTCGCACGGGGCACCCCCGGCACCCCGGACCACAAAGCACTGGCGCCGCCCACGAGGACGGCACAGGAAGGAACCACCCATGTCCCGCATCGCCAGCATCTCCTCCTCCGAGTGGCAGGAACAGACCACCCCGGGCCGATTCAGCGACAAAACCGTCGTCGTCACCGGCGCGGCCGGCGGCATCGGGCGTGCCACCGCTTCACGCATCGCACGGGAGGGCGGCCGCGTCATCGCCGTGGACCTCTCAGCCGACAAGCTCGAAGAGCTCATCGACTCCCTCCCCGACACGGAGATCTTGACCGTCGCTGGGGACCTGACGCAGCAGGAGACCGTGGACACGGTCGCCAGCGTCGCCGGCGAGCGGATCGACGGCCTCGCCAACGTCGCAGGCATCAACGACGACTTCTCACCGCTGCACGAGACCACCGACGCCATGTGGGACCGGGTCATCGGGGTGAACCTCACCAGCCTCTTCAAGCTCACCCGCGCTGTGCTTCCGGCGATGATCGCCGCCGGCCACGGCTCGATCGTCAACATCGCCAGCGAGGCGGCGCTGCGCGGCAACGCATCCGGCAACGCCTACACCACCTCCAAGCACGGCGTCATCGGCCTGAGCAAATCCGCGGCGTTCATGTACGGGCCCCAGGGAATCCGGGTCAACGTCGTCGCCCCCGGTGGCGTGGCCACCGGGATCCCGTTCCCCCCGAATGTCTCGCAGACCGGGCTCGACCGGCTCCGCCCGTTCCACGGCGCCATCCCCACCACGGCCTCAGCGGCGCAGCTCGCCGCCTCGATCACCTACCTCCTGAGCGACGACGCCGTCAACATCAACGGCGCCGTCCTCCCCTCCGACGGCGGCTGGTCAGTGCAGTAGTCGCTCGGGCACATCAGCGGGCGGGGGCCCTCAGGACAACCACCCCGCCCGCTTCCGTGCGCCCGGCCGGAGTCGTGCACGGAACGATCCCGAGCACGGCTCGGCCAACCACGACACGTCGTCATGGCACGGCCTGCTCGCGCACCGCGACCACGACGTAGCGGCGGATCGCAAGCCCCGGCCCGTTTCGGCACCAAGGCGCTCGGGCCGCTCCGCCGGGACGCTGGCCTTCGAGTTCGCCGATCCAAGGGGGCACTGCCAGTACCTGGAACGGCAGTCACTCCCGCCGCCCCCCGCGCACGACTTCACTTGCAGCAGCCAGCCATCCCCACGTCATCAGGAGCAGCCGTGCCTACCACCGTCCGCGCATACGGAGCCCTCGAGGCCCACGGTCCCATCCAGCCAGTGACGATCGTGCGACGCGACGTCGGCCCCCACGACGTACAGATCGCGATCCGATACTGCGGCATCTGCCACTCCGACATGAACTTCCTGGACAACGAACTGGCGGCCTCTCCCCTGGTTCTCGGCCATGAGATCGTCGGCGAAGTCACCGCGACCGGTGACCAGGTCACCAAGCACGCCGTCGGCGACCGTGTCGGCATCGGCTGCATGGTCGACTCCTGCCGCGAGTGCGCCAACTGCCTGCGCGGCGAGGAGCAGTACTGCCTGAACGGCCACACCCTCGTCTTCAGCAGCCCCGACCGCGACGGCACCATCACCCAGGGCGGGTACTCCCAGCAGATCGTCGCCAACGAGGACTTCGTCCTGTCTGTCCCGACCACCCTCGACGCGGCGGCCGCCGCCCCGCTCCTGTGTGCCGGCGCGACCGTCTACGCGCCGCTCAAGGACTGGAACATCGGCGAAGGCAACGAGGTCGCCATCGTCGGCTTGGGCGGTCTGGGCCATCTGGCCATCAAGTTCGCCAAGGCCAAGGGCGCACGAGTCACAGTGCTGTCACGCAGCGACCGCAAGCGAGACGACGCACTCGCCCTCGGCGCCGACGCCTACTACGCCACCGCAGACCCGGACACGTTTGCCGCTCTCGAGAACACCTTCGACCTCATCATCAACACCGTCAGCGGCAGCATCGACGTCGACGCCCACCTGTCACTGCTCGCACTCGGCGGCGCGCTCGTCAACGCCGGTATCGACCGCGAACCGGTGACCTTCAACATGTACAACGTCATCCGTAACCGACGCAGCTACACCGGTACCCACTTCGGCAGTATCCGCGAGACGCAGGAGATGCTTGATTTCGCCGCCGCGCACAACATCACCGCGCAGATCGAGATGATCGCTGCCAACCAGATCAACGAGGCCTACCAGCGCATCCTCGAGGCCGACGTTCGCTACCGTTTCGTGCTGGACAACGCGACCCTCGCCGACTAAAGGTTCCGTGAGCTCCGCCACCGTGGCGGGGCTCACGGGTGCCCCAGGGTCCTCACCCGAGGTAGCCCGGCCTGTCTCACGGCTCAGGTTTTACCAGGGCTCACGGCGGGCACCGCCGGCCGCCGCGAGACATGCTCCCGGCCGCCGATAGGGGTGCAATCCCTATCGGTGCGCGGCGCCTCCGGCACCGTCCAGCTCGATCTCTTGTAGCCAAGCGGCAACCAGCGACGTTGCCTCCGTGGCCTCTTCGCCCTGCACGGCCAGACCGCGCGAGACGGTTGAGTCCGGGCATATCCGTGCGTAGTCCTCCGCAACGGTCCCCATGCCACTGACGGCGTGGGTAACGAACGGGTGGATCGTCATGCCGGCCAGCTCCACGCCCTCGACGAATGTCCACATGATCATCGGCGCACGCGTGTTCCACACAGGGCTGCCGAGAAGCACTGTGTCGTAGCCCGTGACGTCCGGCAACGGGTTGGCGATGACGGGACGCGCGTCATCTTGCTGCTCTCGACGGTTGCGTTCGACCGTAGCGTCGTAGTTGCGGGAGTAGGGCTCCGTCGCCTCGATCACGTACTCGTCGACGTCGATGAGGCTCTTGATCGTCTCGGCCACCACCTGCGTGTTGCCCACATCAAGGATCGTGCGGTCGCCGTAGTAGTAGTTCTCCCCCGGCCTGGAGAAGTACACCAGCAGGACTCGAGGCCGCCCCTCGACGCTGCCTGGTGTCGACGCCGGTGACGACGTCGGCACGGCCGGTGTGCGGGCCGACGTCGGGGTTCCCGTGGCGCAGGCGCTGGCGAAACTAGCGACCGACGCGCCCCCGAGGATGAATGCCGTGCGCAGCACGGAGCGGCGGTCGTACGTCGTCAAGGTGCCCTCCTTTGCGGGTGCCACACGGGCCGTTCGCGGTTGCCGCGCACACCCGCTGCTAATTGCCGGTGTGTTCGATCAGGGATACAGCCAGGCTGGCCCAGTGGCGCGCTAGTGTCCGCTCGTCGCCGGTGAACTGGGCGGGCGGGTTCTTGACCGTGCCGGGCTTGGGCAGCTTGTGCATCAGAGGGCTTCTCCGTCAGCGGTGATGTCGGATGCTCGTGGCGTCGTCCCGAGGGCTGCGGCCTCGCCGCGGGCGGTCGCGGCCCAGGAGGCGAGGAGCTTGAGGCTGTCGTCGGACGGTGTCCCGGGGAGGGCGGTGTAGACGTTGAGCCTCAGACCTTGGTCGGCGGACAGTTCGAGGGCCTCGTAGTCGAGCTCGAGCGTGCCGACGACCGGATGGTGGAAGACCTTGGTGCCGGTGCGGTGCAAACGCACGTCGTGCGAGGCCCACAGGCGGCGGAAGTCCTCGCTGCGGGTGGACAGCTCGCCGACCAGCGCGGTGAGAGCCTTGTCGTACGGATTGCGTCCGGCTTCGGCGCGCAGAATCGCGACGGCATCGTGTCCCATCCGCTCGTAGCGGTCGCCCCAGAACGCTTGGGCCGCCTGGTGGTCGAGGAAATGGAACCGGGCGGTGTTCACGGGTTTGTCCGCGATGCGCTCGGGCGAGTCGTACAGCGGGGAGTAGAGGGCCCGCCCCAGCGTGTTCGCCCCGAGCACGTCCAGGCGCCCGTTGCGCACGAACGCCGGCGCGCCCTCCATCGCGTCAAGGATCCGCTGGATCGCAGGCCGCAAGACAGCTGCGGGAGTGCGCTTGGCTCGTGAGCGGGCGGCCCCGGACTGATTCGCTGCCCGGGCGAGGTCGAACAGGTGGCCGCGTTCCGCCTCGTCGAGCTGCAGCGCCTGGGCGAGGGCTTCGAGGACTTCTTCGGAGACGCCGCCGAGGTTGCCGCGCTCCAGCCGCGTGTAGTAATCGACGCTCACGCCGGAGAGCATCGCGACCTCTTCCCGGCGCAGCCCAGGAACACGCCGGTTCCCGCCATAGGCGGGCAGCCCCGCCCGCTCGGGCGTGATTCGTGCCCGGCGCGTGGCGAGGAATTCGCGGGTTTCAGCCTTCAGGTCCATACCTTCGAAGGTACGACCGGGTCCCTCTGCCCGGGAGGTACTGGTGGTACCCGGAACACCGAGGACTCCCCCACCCGCAGCCGGAGTCGTCCACTGGATGCCATGACCAGTGCTCCCCCCGTATCCACAACTGCCCGGCCGGCATCGCGCTCCGACCGCCCCGGTCGTGAAGGAACCACGGCGATCTTGGCGATCATTCTCGTGGGCTACTTCATGGTGATCCTTGACAACTCGATCGTCATCACTGGACTCCCGCACATCCGCACCGAGCTCGGCCTGTCGACCGGGACGCTCGCGTGGGTACAGGACGCCTACCTGCTGACCTTCGGTGGGCTGCTGCTCCTGGGCGCCCGCGCCGGAGACATCCTGGGGCGGCGTCGCATGTTCGTCGCCGGGCTGGGGCTGTTCACCCTCGCGTCGGTTGCCGTCGGGCTCGCACCGACCGGATCCACCTTGGTTGCCGCCCGCGCGCTGCAGGGAGTCGGGGCTGCGGTTCTAGCACCCTCGACACTCGCGCTGTTGACGGCGAGCTTCCCCGAGGGGCCTGAGCGCACGAGGGCGACCGCGGCCTACGGAGCGGTGGCCGGGATCGGCGCGAGCGTCGGACTGGTCGTCGGCGGACTGCTCGCCGATCTGGTGTCCTGGAGGGCCGGCTTCTTGGTCAACCTGCCCATCGGGATCGTGATGCTGATCGCCGGTCTGCGTGTCCTGCCAGAGACACCGCGCTCACCGGGACGGTTCGACATCGCCGGCGCGCTGCTCGCTACGGCGGGGCCCGCCGCGCTTGTCTACGGGTTCGTGCGGGCCGGCGACGACGGCTGGGCGGCTCCGGTGCCCCTGGCCTCGATCGGCCTCGGCGTTGTCCTCCTGCTCGGACTCGTCGCCGTCGAGCGCACCGCCCGCCAGCCCGTGATGCCCCTGTCACTCTTCAAGAACCGTGAACGCGTCGGAGCCTACGCAGCCCGCATGCTCTTCATCGGCGCCATGATGGGCTTCTTCCTGCTCACCAGCCAGTACCTGCAGGACGAGCGCGGATTTTCCGCGCTGGCCGCCGGTCTCGCGTTCTTCCCGATGACGGTCGTCAACTTCGTCGTCGCGATCGCCGTCCCCCGCCTGCAGCAGCGCACGAGCGGCCCCCTGCTTCTCGTGGTCGGACTCGTGCTGGCCACCGCCGGCATGGGCTGGCTCGCCGCCATCGACGCCACCACCTCCTACGCGCTCGGCGTCGCCCTCCCCATGGCCCTGATCGGTGCCGGCCAGGGCCTGGCGTTCGGGCCACTCACCGCGTCCGGGATCGCCGGGGTCCGAACCTCCGACGCCGGCGCAGCCTCGGGCATCGTGAACTCCGTCCACCAGCTCGGCGGCGCGCTCGGCATGAGCCTCGTTCTCGCTGTCTCCAGCACCTACCCCGCCGCGATGCTCGCCGGCACCGTCCTGCTCGGCGCAGCACTGCTGGCCGCCACCGTCCTGGTACTGCCCACCGCGACGCGACCGACCGGGCCCTGACGAGCCGGGTACCAGCAGGGCCTGCCTCATTCGCTCGACCGTTCCTAGCGTGGAGAACATGACGACGAACCCGATTCCCACCCTGACGCTGAACAACGGCGTCACGATGCCCGCCCTCGGCTACGGCGTCTTCCAGACCCCGCCCCAGGAGACCGTCGACGCGGTCACGGAGGCGCTGCGCGTCGGCTACCGGCATCTCGACACCGCTGCCGCCTACGGCAACGAGCGTGAGGTCGGCGAGGCACTCCAGCGCTCCGAGATCGACCGCGGCGACGTCGTCGTCGAGACGAAGGTCTGGGCCAGCGACTACGGGTACGACGAGACGCTGCACGCGTTCGAGAAGGCGTCGGCCAAGCTCGGCCTCGAGCAGATCGACATCCTCATCCTCCACCAGGTCGCGGCCAACCTGTTCGACCGGACGATCGACGCCTACCGCGCGCTCGAGCGGCTCCTGGCCGACGGCCGCGTGCGCGCCATCGGCGTCAGCAACTTCCCCATCGCGCGTCTGGAGCAGCTCATGGACGCGACCGATGTCGTCCCCCACCTCAACCAGGTCGAACTGCACCCGTACCACTCCCAGCCGGCGCTCCAGGCCTTCCATCGCGAGCACGGCATCCTCACCCAGGCCTGGTCGCCGATCGGCGGCATCACCTTCTACCCCGGCCCCTGGGGCGACGACCGGCGCAGCGTCATGGACGACCCGACGATCCGCGAGATCGCCGCCGCCCACGGCGCCACGCCCGCACAAGTCATGCTGCGCTGGCACGTGCAGCAGGGACGCTCCGCCATCCCCAAGTCGGTGAACCCCGACCGAATCCGCCAGAACCTCGACGTCGCAGGTTTCACCCTCTCGGCCGACGAGCTCGCCCGCATCGACGCCCTCGACACCGGCACACCGTCCGGCCCCGCGCCCGAGCGCGAGTTCGACGCCACCATGCTCTTCCCGATCCCCGAAGCCTGAGGAGACGACCATGCAGTATCGACCGCTCGGACGCACCGGCGTCCAGGTCAGCCCGCTGACCCTCGGCGCCATGATGTTCGGCCCCTGGGGCAACGACGACCACGAGGACTCTGTCCGCATCATCCACCGCGCGCTCGACGCCGGGATCAACTTCATCGACACCGCCGACGTGTACTCCGCCGGCGTCTCCGAGGAGATCGTGGGCGAGGCCCTCAAGGGCCGACGCGACGAGGTGTTCCTCGCGTCCAAGTTCTTCATGCCGATGGGCGAGGACCCGAACCACCGCGGCGGGTCACGCCGCTGGATCATGCGCGCCGTCGAGGACTCGCTGCGCCGCCTCGGCACCGACCACCTCGACCTGTACCAGGTGCACCGGCCCGACCCCGCCGTCGACGTCACCGAGACGCTCGGCGCCCTGACCGACCTCGTGCGGCAGGGCAAGATCCGCTACATCGGGTCCTCGTCATACTCCGGGTCGCAGATCGTCGAGGCCCAGTGGGCCTCCCGGGAGGGTCACCTCGAGCGGTTTGTCACCGAGCAGCCGCCCTACTCGATCCTCGTGCGCGGCATCGAGGAAGACGTGCTGCCCGCCGTGCAGCGCCACGGCATGGGGACCCTCACCTACAGCCCGCTCAGCGGCGGCTGGCTGTCGGGCCGGTGGCGCAAGGGCGCCGACGCCGCCCCCACGTCGAGCGCGCGCCCGGGCGCCCGCTTCGACATGAGCAGCCCGGCGAACCAGCGCAAGCTCGACATCGTCGAGGAGCTTGCCCAGCTCGCGGAGCAGGCAGGGTTGTCGTTGATCGAGATGTCGATCGCCTGGGTGATCCGCCACCCCGGCGTCACCTCCGCGATCGTCGGCCCCCGCACCATGGAGCAGCTCGAGGCCTACCTGCCCGCCCTGGACGTCAGCCTCACCGATGACGTCCTCGACCGGATCGACGAGCTCGTCGCTCCCGGCGTCACCGTCAACCCCGACGACAACAGCTACGGCACTCACGAGCTCACCCCGGCCGCACGCCGCCGCTGACCCCAGCTCCCCGCCCACCGGCAGGAAACACCCCCAGCACCACCGAGAGGCTCTACCACCCATGCGAGCAACATTCATGTACGGACCCGGCGACGTCCGTGTCGAGGAGGTCCCCGACCCCACGATCGTCGAGCCGACAGACGCGGTCGTCCGCGTCACCCTGGCCTGCGTCTGCGGTTCCGACCTACACCCCTACCGGTCGATGCCGGCCACCGACGATGGCGCCCCGATGGGGCACGAGTTCCTCGGCGTCGTCGAGCAGGTGGGTGACGCCGTCACTGACCTGGCGCCCGGAGACCTGGTCGTGTCCCCGTTCGCCTTCTCCGACAACACCTGCCCGTTCTGCCAGGACGGATTCCACACCGCCTGCCAGCACGGCGGCTGGTACGGCGCCGGCGGCGTCGGCGGCGCGCAGGCGGAGAAGATCCGGGTCCCGCAGGCGTCCGGCACGCTGGTGAAGCTTCCGTCCGACGTGGACGAGTCACAGCTGCCCGGCCTGCTGACCCTCGCCGACGTCTACCTCACCGGCTACCACGCCGCCTTCATGGCCAAGGTGCGCCCCGGTCAGACCGTCGCCGTGATCGGCGACGGCGCGGTCGGCCTGTCCGCCGTCCTGGCAGCGAAGCAGATGGGCGCCGACAAGATCATCCTCATGGGCCGGCACACCGACCGCACCGACCTCGGCAGAAAGTTCGGAGCGACGGACGTCGTCGCCGAGCGCGGCGCCGAGGGCGTCGCCAAGGTCATGGACCTCACGGGCGGCGAGGGCTCGCACGTCGTGCTCGAGGCCGTCGGCCACATGCCCGCCTACGAGCAGGCGTACGGGATCGTGCGTCCGGGAGGCGTGATCTCCCGCGTCGGCGTGCCGCAGTACGAGGACGCGCCCGTGGGCTTCGGGTCGTTGTTCGGCAAGAACGCGACCCTCAACGGCGGGCCCGCCCCGGTGCGCGCCTACATCGAGGCCGCGATCCCCCAGGTGCTCAGCGGCGAGATCGACCCCGGCCTGGTCTTCGACGCCGAGGTGTCGCTCGACGACGTGGCCGAGGGCTACCGCCTCATGGACTCGCGCGAGAAGCTCAAGGTGCTCGTGCGTCCGTGACTCCCGCGGGAGGGCGGGTCACCGGATCCGCCCTCCCGTCCGTTCCCGGGCGAGCGCCTGGGAAGCGCCAACCACCGAACCCGGAGGAGCACAGCGATGCCCACCCAGGCCGCCCGCGAGAACCACGACGCACTGTTCGGAGACCGCACCTCGACCCTGGCGCGGACCGACCCGGAGCTCATCGAGTACTTCGACGACTTCGCGTTCGACGACGTCCAGCAGGACGCCCCGCTCGAGCCGAGGACGCGCACCTTGGTCCAGCTCGCGGCGTTGATCGCCTGCGGCGCGCTCGGCGAGTTCCGCGTGCTGGCGGGAGGAGCGCTGCGCGTGGGGGTGACGCCGGTCGAGCTCAAGGAGGTGGTGTACCAGGCGGTGCCGTACGTCGGCATGGGCCGGGTGTTCGACTTCCTGCACGCCACCAACGAGCTGCTCACCGAGCGCGGCGTTGAGCTGCCGCTGCCTGGGCAGTCCACCACGACGCGCGCGACCCGCGCCGAGCGGGGACTCGCTGTCCAGAAGCAGATCATCGGGGACGAGGCGGTCGACGCGATGTACGCCCACGCCCCGTCCGACGAGCAACACATCCAGCGGTACCTGTCGGCGAACTGCTTCGGCGACCACTACACCCGCAACGGGATCGACGTCCCCACCCGCGAACTGCTCACCCTGTCCATGCTGGTTTCCCTCGGCGGGGCCGACCCCCAGGTCGCCGGCCATGTGCGCGCCAACCTGCGCGTCGGCAACGACCGGGCCATGCTGATCGCGGTGATCACCCAGCTGCTGCCGTACGTGGGCTACCCCCGCACCCTGAACGCGCTGCGCGCGCTCGACGACGTCGCCCCCGCCGTATCGCACGAGAACTGACCGCAGGAGGATTCGTGTCTGCTCGCACCTGGCTCATCACCGGCGTCAGCTCAGGCTTCGGCCATGAGCTGACCACACAGCTGCTCGAACGCGGCGACAAAGTCGTCGGCACCGTGCGCTCCGCCGAGAAGGTCGCCGACCTGTCAGGCCGGTACCCGGACACCTTCCGTGCACCGTTGCTCGACGTCACCGACCCCGCAGCCGTACGCGACGTCGTCGACCGTGCCTTCGCCGGAACGCTCTTCGACGACGACGGTCGGGTCGACGTCGTGGTCTCCAACGCCGGCTACGGACTGTTCGGCGCCGCCGAGGAGCTCAGCGACGCCCAGGTCGACCGCATGATCGCCACGAACCTGCGCGGCTCGATCGCGCTGATCCGCGCCACGCTGCCGCACCTGCGCACCCAGGGAGGTGGGCGCATCGTGCAGATCTCCTCCTACGGCGGCCAGGTCGCCTTCGCCGGCAACTCGATGTACCACGCCACCAAGTGGGGCATCGAAGGGTTCGCCGAGGCCGTGGCCCAGGAGGTCGCAGGGTTCGGTATCGGCATCACGATCGTCGAGCCCGGCGGGGCCCGCACCGAGTTCCGCTACGGCTCCGCCCAGGTCGCCGAGCTCATGGACGCCTACGACGACACCCCCGCGCACGCCTTCCTCGCCATGCTCGACCCCGCCAACGGCCTCGCACCCGGCGACCCGGCCCGCATGGCCGCACGCATCATCGAGTCCGTCGACGTCGAGCCCGCACCCCTGCGCCTCGTGCTCGGTTCCCAGGCGCTGGACAGCACCATCGACACCCTCCGCCGCCGCGTCGACGGCTTCGAGGCGCAACGCGACCTTGCGGCGTCCACCGACTTCCCCGCCGGCGAATGACGCCCCCGAACCCAAGGAGAACACCATGACCGACTGGAACCCCGACGACCTGGCAGCCATCGACGCCGACGGCGAGCTACGCGTCGCCGCCCACCGCCCCGACGGCACCCTGCGCAACCCTCGTATCGTGTGGCACGTCGTCGTCGACGACGACCTGTACATCCGATCCGTACGCGGCACCGAAGGCGCCTGGTACCGCGGCGTCCAGCGCACCGGCACCGGCCAGATCGACTCCGGCGGCATCCACGCGGACGTCACCTTCACCCACGACGACAGCCGCGACGACGCCATCGATCGCGCCTATCACGCCAAGTACGGCAACGGCTCCGCCGTCGAGGCCATCACCAGCCCCGCGGCCACCGCCACCACCCTGCGCATCGACCCGCGCTGACCAACCCGCCCGGCGACACGCGGCACGGGCACTGCGCCTCCCGGTCGGTGCTCCTGGGCTCGAGGAACAGGAGGACCGATGATCGGGCTGGAGCTGGTCGTGATCCTCGGCGCCGTGATCCTCGCGTGCGGGGTACTCGCGCACCGTACCGGTGTCGCCGGACCCGTCCTGCTCCTGGTCGCGGGAATCGCACTCGGCTTCGCGCCGGCCCTGCGGGACGTCCACCTGCCACCCGAGCTCATGCTCCTGGTGTTCCTGCCCCTCCTTCTCTACTGGGAAGCACTCACCTCCTCGTTGCGCGAGATCCGCGCCACCTTCCGAGGGGTCGTCCTGACCAGCACGCTGCTCGTCGGGCTCACGGCAGGCGCCGTCGCAGTGACGGCGCACGCACTCGGGCTGCCCTGGGGGCCCGCCTGGGTGCTCGGAGCGGCACTTGCCCCCACCGACGCCACCGCCGTGGGAGCCCTGGCCCGCGCACTGCCTCGCCGGACCATGACCGTGCTGCGCGCCGAGGGGCTCGTCAACGACGGCACCGCCCTCGTGATCTACGGGGTCGCCGTCGGCGTCACGGTCGGCGAGGAGACACTGACGGCCGGTCACGTCGCCGGGCTGTTCGCCGTCTCCTACCTCGGCGGGATCGCGATCGGGCTGGCGACCGCCGCCGCGGCCGGGTTCGCCCGGCAGCGCATCCACGACCCCGTGCTCAGCAACGTCCTCACACTCCTGCTGCCGTTCACCGCCTACCTCCTGGCGGAGCTGATCGAGGCCTCCGGCGTCCTCGCCGTCGTCGTCGCAGGGCTCGTGATGAGCCAGCTCGGGCCACGCCTCGGCTCGGCCGCGATCCGTCAGCAGTCCACCCCGTTCTGGACCCTCACCACTTACCTCGTCAACGCCGCCCTGTTCGTCCTGGTCGGCATCGAGGTCCAGTCCGCAGTCCGCGGCCTGACCAGCACCGACCTCCTGACGGCCGCCATCGGAGTCGTCGCCGTGTACCTGGTCCTCGTCGCGGTGCGGTACACCTTCCTCGTCGCCTCCGCCTACACGATCCGGCTCCTGGACCGTCGCCCATCACAGCGCACACGTCGGGTCTCCAACCGTGCCCGGGTGGTCTCCACCATGGCGGGCTTCCGCGGCGCAGTCTCCCTCGCCGTCGCCCTCTCGATCCCCACCACCCTTGCCTCCGGGGCAACCTTCCCCGACCGGGACCTCATCGTCTTCATCACCGTCGGCGTCGTCACCGCCACCCTCGTGATACAAGGTCTCCTGCTAGGGTCCACGGTCCGGTGGGCACGCCTGCCCGACGACGACGGCGTGGACCAGGAACGCCAGCTCGCCGAGGTCACCGCAACCGAAGAAGCCCTGGCGGCCCTCGACGAGATCGCTTCTGACCTCGGCACCGACCCGGCCGTCGTCGACCGGCTACGCGGCGAGTATGAAGAGCACCTGCTCGTCTTGCGCGCCCGAGCCGGCGCACCGGAAACACCTGCCTCCGCGGCCCGACTGGACGAGGAATACACCCGGCTGCGACTTGCGCTCCTCGCCCGAAAACGCGACGTCGTGATCCGACTGCGCGACAACCGCGACATCGACGACACCGTCCTCCGCCAGGTTCAAGCCCGCCTCGACGTCGAAGAACTCCGCCTCGGGCCCCTACCTACCGACCGCGACTAAACCACGGCCGCAGCACAGACGCTCAGCGTCGTCGCACATGAGCGGCTCAGGCTCAGTCTCCGAACTGATCCGGAAGGGCGAAAGTCGGAGCTATCGCGGACGCATACCGTCCGGCCACGACACTCTGGCCGTTCTACTCACTCGCTGCCTTGGCCTCTCAGGGGCGTACCCGGCCAGCCCGCCTGGGTGGCACTTTCAGCCTGGCGTTCTGCAAGCAGGTGCATGTACGCGCTCCAGTCTCGTCCCGCCCGCCTCGTCCAGTTCACAGCAGCCGCGACACTCAGGCCTAACAGATCAGAGATCACTGGTGCAGGTAGGTCGGCGGCTAATCCGATGAGGGCCGCGTTGCGCGACTGGCGTACGGACAGCCCGTGAGCGCGCAGACGATTCGCGAGCCCGGTGTAGGTCACGTGGCCGGCGGTGCCACGTCCCGGAAATAGCCACGCGGGCGCGTTTGATTTCGGATCGATCAGTGGCGTCCCCCTGGCGGAGGCAGGCGCGGGCAAACCAGTGAGGAGACGGCCCAGCCTCGGAGGGACTGTGACCGCCGGTGCCCCGCTTGTCACGCGGAAGTCGGTAACCGTGTTCGTCCCGGGCGCCATGATGAGGTTGTCGTGAGTGAGTTCGACAATCCGCTGGAGCGGGATCCCGTAGAGCAGCAGGAGCGCTCCTGCCGCGCGTACGTCGTCGGGCATCGTTGCGTCGGTGAGGCACCGTCGCAGCTCGGTCCACCGCTCGTCCTCGCTCATCAGGATCGCGGGTTCAATCCGCCCGGGGTGCGTCACGGTGAGGCGTCCGACCAGACGGCGCCGCGCTGCCCAGCGGACAAAGTCGCCGGTCGCGGCCCGTTGCGCGTGCGTGGCCTGCCCGAGCCAGAGCTCCAGGTTCGACTGGTCGAGGCCTTCGAGGGTTAGTGAGCGAGATTCAAGCCACTGGAGCAGCGCACCGACCGCGACGATTCGCTGCCAGGCATTGCGGAACTGGGGGTAAGTGAAACGCCCGGTCTCCTCGTACCGTCGCCGTGCCCGGCGCAGGTACCACCAGGACGCGTAGGCGCGCACGATCGAGCGGGTACTCGGCGGGAGATCGGCGGTGAGCTTCTCGGCAATGACGTCCAGACGCGCCACCGGATCGTGGCGCTCAGGGATAATGTCGAGGTCGACCAGGGTGCGCCGCAGGGACCACACCTCACGCTCGTCGAAGGCGTCGAGGGCGTCGTGGCTGATCGTCGTGCCGTGGTCGAGGAGCTCGCGCAGCACGCGTGCGCCGCCTCGAGGGTTGGTCAGCCACCTCATCACCGAACGCGGGCGCCGGCTGCCGCGCAGCGCGGTCGTCAGCGTTCCGATCGAGCTGTCGGGCGGCGCGTCCCCGAAGGCCGCACGTAACTGGTCCCCCAACGCGCAGCGGACGCACAACAGGTTCTTGTAGGGCTCTTCACCGCCACCACATCGCAGGCAGACGTACGAGTACCGGTAGCTGCCAGAGCAGGGCCCGCAGGTTGTCGGGACGAGTAGTTCGTCCTCGGACGGCGCACGGGGGTGCCCGACCAAGACGCGGGTCTTCGAGCAGGAGGCACAGGGGCGCGGCGATGCTCGACCTCGGTGGTAGCAGGTCGCGCAGACGTGCCCCACGGGCCAGCGTGCGGAGTAGACCCGCATCTCGCCGCAGATCGCGCAGCGGACCGGTGCGCGCACGTAGGCCTTGCGAGATGTCGCCATCAGGCGTGGCCGGGCCGGCGGATCCTCGTGCGTCGCACCTCGGGAGCGGGTCCACCCGGTCCTGCCGTGCCAGTCCCCTTGGCGACCTGCTGGTCGACCTCGACAACACGCAGCAGGTCGTTCGGGGTGCACTGCAGGATGTCGCAGAGTGCGGCGAATGTGTCGGTGCTCAACCGCTGCGGGGTGGCCGTAACGAGGCGATACACCTGCTCGCGAGAGAGGTGAACGCCGCGCTCGGCGAGCAGCGGAACGAGGTCCGTGGTGGCGTACAGTCCCCGTTCAGCCATACGGAGGCGCAGATCCCATTCGACGGCCATCTTCTTAATCACGAGTGTTCCTCCTCGGGGTCGTGCCACAGGTCTGGTTGGTGGGAGGTGATCGCCCGTCGAAGCAGGGTGTTGCGGTAGGCGTCGGACACGCCGGTATAGATGGCCGTGGTGGCGGCGTAGGCGTGGCCGACCTGCTCTTGCACGAACCGCTCGGGGTAGTCGAACTCGACCAGGTGCGTGACGTAGGAGTGGCGCAGGCTGTGCAGGTCCAGAGTCGGGTCCAGGCCAGCGGCGTCGCGGGCCCGGGCGAAGGCAGTGTTGATCCCACGCCAGTCGAGCCTGCTACGTCGCTCGGTCATCCACACCGCCGGGTGCTTGCCCGGATCGAAGCGGGGGCGCACCTCGTCGATCCACTGGTTGAGGACGGGCACCACCCAGTCCATCTCCGGCACGAGCATGACCGTCCTGCGCTGAGCTGCTCCCCCTCGCCTGGCCTTGCCCCACCTCACGTACAACGCGCCGAACCGGCCGAACGCCGGAACCTTGGGGTTGCGGCGCAGGTCATGCAGATCGAGGCCCCATGCCTCACGTCGGCGAAGTCCGAAGGCGTAGACCATCTTGAGGATTGCGGCGTCGCGTTGGGCGGCCATGGATCCCTTGCGACGCCTGCTGCGCACCGTGTCGACGAGGTCGTCCGCCGCGTCGAACAGGAGCTGCACCTCGTCATAGGTCAGTGGCCGGCGCCCCGGGGAGCCTTCATATTCACTGGCGTGCACGACGCTGTTCCACTCGTCGAGCACCTGCTGCGGCGCTTCCCCGAATCGCTCCAGGCACACCGCAGCCCACCCATACCGCGGGTCCGTCAGGTACTCCAGGAACATGCGCAGGTGCCCGGTGTAGGACCGTGCCGTCGAGACCTGTCGAGCGCCCTCCTGCCCACTGATGAAAGCCTCGACCTCCGCCGCCGTCCACTGCCACGGGTACAGGTTCGAGAACTCGACCATGCGTCGGACCATCCGAAGCCGATGCCCGATCGTGCTGGCCTTCAGGAAGCGCACCCGCTGTTGGCGCGCCCAACCTTCAAGCATCGCGTCCATCACCGCGGACTCGGGCTGAAGCAAACCCAGCCCGTCGACCAGAACCAGCCGCGCGGCACCGGGCAGCTCGGTCGTTGAGCTCGACTCAGTCACGGTTGCATCTAACACAACATTGAGTCATGGAGGCAAGAGGGCCTTGTCAGCACTCAGTGCGCGCGCCAACGTTCACTCCAGGGATGCGTTTCCGCTGGTCGCCGCAGGTGCAACAAGGTCCATCGGATGCAACTCCGGACGTAAGCGCACGAATCGCAACAGATGACGGTACGAGCTGCCCGACCATGCCGCGTCCGCCGACACCTCCACCACCACCGGATTCACCCGCGTCAGCTCCACGGGCCCGCGCTCCCGCCCGAACCTTCCGAACTCCCCGGCCGGCACGACCGCCGGCCACGGGTGCTCCCCCATCGGGGCACGCAGCACGTCGGCGAGCGCCCGCCGTGCGACTGGGTTCAGAGGTCCGGTGCGGCCCACGATCCGCAGATGCCCGTTGACGGGCAGGCCGGCCACCACCTGCTCGGGAGCAGTCCGGGGGCCGATGACCGCGGCGCAGACCACGTCCACGGTGCTGCGGTGCTTGACCTTCAACCAGTCACGCTGGCCACCGCGATAGGGCTGGTCGGCGCCCTTGACGACCAACCCCTCGACGCCGGCCACGATGTAGGTCTCGAACCACTCACGCGCTTCGTCGACGTCGCTGGTGGTCGGCGAGAGGTTCAGCGGTGGCCGCCAGTGCGCTGCGAGGTCCTCGAGTAGTGCTCGACGCAGCGAGAACGGCATGGCGCGCACGTCGTCCCCGCCGGTTGCCAGGACGTCGAAGACCGCCGCCGAGGCGGGGTGGACACGGGCGTGCTGGGCGGCCTTGCGGGGGCCTCGGCCCATGCGTTCTTGCAGGGAGCCGAAGTCGAGCCGTCCCGCTGTCCAGATCACGATCTCGGCGTCGAGAACCGTGCCGGAAGCCAACTGCTTGGCGGCCGCGGAGATCTCCGGGAAGGCGCTGGTGAGGTCTGTGCCGCGGCGAGACCACAGGCTCACCTGGGCGCCGTCGCGCGCGATCACGCACCTGAAGCCGTCGAATTTGAGCTCGTAGGAACATCCGCCGGGCAAGGCGGTCGGGGCGGGGATCTGCGCGACCGGGCGGGCGAGGACGACGTCGACCGGGAGCCGCAGCCCCGGCGGCAGGCTCATGGTCAGCCCGGGATGTCGCGGGGGGCGTGGTGGAGGCCGATCGCCACAGCCATGACGTGCTCCCTTCGCCGACTCCCTCGGTCACGGTAGGGACGCTGAGCGGGTGCACGCACGCGGACGCGGCACCGTCACCCCACCGCATGCAGCGGGGCAGCGCGATGAGCGGTACGCGAGCGGCGCGCGGACCCCGGGTGGGCGGGGATGAACGCGTCCGTCTGCGGGGTGGGCAGCGTCAGCGTCCACCGCTGCGGGCGACCGCGTGACTGCAGGTCGACGTCGAGCTCGCAGCGTCGGAGATAGCCGGCGCCGGCGTCGACTCCGGACCACCTGGCGGTCGCGTACAGCCGCAGCGCCGCGTGCTCCCATTCGCCCGTGGCCACAATGCCGCTGCCCCGGTCTCGGGCCCGCGCGGTCAGCCGCCGGCGGTCTGCGACGGTCAGGCCGACAGCGGGCCCGGCGACGACGTAGGTGAACCCGTCGAGCAGCGCGGCGAGGACCTCGGGGCCACGGCCGGTGACGTCCGGGATGACGACGAGGCGGTCGATGCCTACGCCCGCATCGACGGCGGCCAGCAGACCGAGGTCCGGCATGCCGACGATGGCGATCCAGTCGTCCTTGTGCTGGGAGGCGGCGAGCAGCGCGAGCAGCAGGCTCGACGAGCCGCCAACGACGGAGGTGGAACCGGTCGGGAGCCGGCCGCCATCCAGGACCGCGGCGAAGGGCTCGGTGAGCTCCTCCTCTCGCGTCTGCTCCCCCGTGACGCCCGCCGCCGACGCGATGTCCTCGTGTCGGCCCCGCACGCTGCGGTGACGCACGCCGGTGCGCAGCTCGGCTGCCGCGAGGGCGGCCCGAGCGACGTCCAACTGAGCGGGCATGGTCACCCCAGCATTATGACCACGGTTCGAACAGGTGTTCTACTCTGGCGGTGAGACAGAGCAAGAAGGCGGGAGGGCACCATGCTCGCTGAACGCGTTCGCGGCCTCGACGCGACGGTCGTGGCCGAACTGACGTCGGCGCCGGTCGCCGTGTCGTGCGGATTCCCCTCCCCTGCCCAGGACTACTACGAGGGTCCGGTGGACCTGTCCTCGATGCTCATCGAGGACAAGGCGGCCACGTTCATCGTGCGCGCCAGCGGGCACTCGATGACCCGGGCCGGGATCAGCGACGGCGACGAGCTGATCGTCGACCGATCGAAGCGACCGCGTCCCGGCGACGTCGTCGTCGCCGTTCTGGACGGCGAGCTCACCGTCAAGCGCCTGGACGTCACCGCAGACGGTGTCGTGCTGCGGGCCGAGAACTCGGCCCACCCGGACCTGGTCGTCGGCGAGCTGGCCGACCTGCAGGTGTGGGGCGTCGTGACGTACTGCATCCACCACCTGCGGTGAGGGGACCTCGAGGACGGAGGGCGGCACGGTGATCGCACATGTCGACGTCAACAGCGCCTACTGCTCGTTCGAGCGCGTCTTCAACCCGGCGTTCGAGGGTGTCCCCTTCGTCGTGCTGAGCAACAACGACGGCATGGTCG
The DNA here is from genome assembly GCF_042793275.1 of Isoptericola sp. NPDC056578. Classification (NCBI taxonomy): domain Bacteria; kingdom Bacillati; phylum Actinomycetota; class Actinomycetes; order Micrococcales; family Promicromonosporaceae; genus Isoptericola; species Isoptericola sp. NPDC056578. The sequence goes on along the minus strand of NZ_JBHTVC010000009.1, from coordinate 43,310 downwards.
TCGCCGCGTCGCGCGAGGCGAAGGCGCTCGGCCTGGACCTCGGCAAGCCGTGGTTCGAACTGCGCCCCCTGGCCGCGCGAATGGGCCTGGTCGCGGTGTCCAGCAACTACGAGCTGTACGGCGACATGAGCCGGCGCGTGATGCAGGTCCTCGAGCGGTACACCCACGACCTGGACGTCTACTCGATCGACGAGGCCTTCCTCGCCGTTGACCGCCGCACGGCCGCCGACCCCGAGGCGATGACCGACCTCGGCCGGCAGGCGAAGGACTCCCTGCGCCGCCTGGTCGGAGTGCCCGTGTGCGTCGGCGTCGCTCCGACCCGCACCCAGGCGAAGCTCGCCAACCGTGCCGCGAAGAAGCTCGACGTCTTCGAGGGCGTCTGCGTGTGGCCCGCGACCCGGCCGGCGTGGCGCGAGCAGCTGATGCGGTCCCTGCCGGTGTCGCAGGTGTGGGGCATCGCGTCACGCCTGGAGAAGCGGCTCGCGGGGTTCGGGATCACCACGATCTGGGACCTCGCCACGGCGAACCCGGCGATGATCCGCCGAGCCTTCAACGTGGTCGTCATGCGCACGGCACTCGAGCTGCGCGGGGTCGCGTGCATCGGGCCCGAGGCGGACCGCACCGGGAAGAAGGACCAGCTGATCGTGTCCCGGTCGTTCTCCCAGAAGATCAGCACCCGGGCCGGGATCCGCCAGGCGCTGTCGATCTACGCCCAACAGGCCGCAGCTCGCCTCGTGCGCCACAACCAGGTCGCCAAGAGCCTCGACGCGTTCGCTGGCACCAGCCCGTGGGCGACCCAGCAGCACTACCCCGCCGTGCGCGTCCAGCTGCCGGCGCCCACGGCTGACCCCGTCGAGCTCACCCGAGCCGCGCACCGTCTCCTGGACCAGATCCCGGACGGCACTCCGTACGCCCGCGCCGGCATCATGCTCACCGACCTGCGCCCCGCCGGTGTGCAGCCAGCCTTCGACCTGTTCGCTATGCGACACGAGACCGCTGGCATCGCCACCCTCGTCGACACCATCCAGAAGAAGGTCGGCCGCGACATGATCGGCCTCGGCTACGGCGGGTTCCGCCCCGGGCCGTCCTGGCAGATGAAGCGCCAGATGCTCACCCCGCGAGCCACGACCCACTGGGACGAGCTCATCACCGTCAAGGCCTGATCCGACGCCGGCGCGTCGCCTGGCTGGGCAGAACTCGTGGGCCTCTACTCGTCGACATCGTCGAGGCCGCGCTCGAGGACGGCCTCGAGCTCGGCGGCACTGGGCAGCGCGGCGCGCGCATCGTCAGGGAGCCCGCGGTAGTCCGCGACGGCGACCGGGACCGAGGTGGAGGCGAGTGCGTACTGCACGCTCGGGCCGCTCTTGCCCGTGCACAGCAGGATCCCGATGGTCGGGGCGTGGATCTCAGGCCGGCGCAGCTCACCGTCGACAGCGGCGACGTACGCGCTCAACTGGCCGAGGTGACTGGGCTCGAACTGGCCGACCTTGAGCTCCACGACGATGTACCGGGGCGCTGGCTCCACGTGGAAGAGGAGCAGGTCAAGGACGTACTCGGTGCCGTCGCCGAGCGGGAGCCGGAACTGGCGACCGACCAGCGCCATGCCGCGGCCGAACTCAAGCAGGGTGTCCTGCAGGCGGTCCATCAGCGCCTGCTCGACGTCGCGTTCACGCTTGGAGGCGGCGTAGGCGAGGTGCTCGAAGACGTAGGGGTCCTTCACCAGCTGCTGCGCAAGGTCGGAGTCCGGGCCCGCGAGCGCCGCGCTGAAGTTCGACGGCGCCGCACCGAGGCTGGCACGGAGATCCATCTTGACGTGGTGCTCGAGGACACCGCGCGACCACCCGTCGACGGCGGCGCGCTCGGCGTACCAGTCGCGCTGGTCGCGCGCGTCGAGGCGGTCGAGCAGCACACGGACGTGGCCCCACGGAAGTCGTCCCACAGCCTGTGGGACATTCTCGGGCCAGGATTCCGCGAACGCGCGCATGTACATCAGGTTGGACCGGGACCAGCCGCTCTGGTCCGGGAACTCGCGCTTGAGGTCCGCGGCGAGGCGGGTCACGATCTTCGCTCCCCAGCCCGCCTCCTGCTGGCGTTCGAGGATGTCGCGCCCGATCGACCAATACAGGCCCAGCAGCTCGGTGTTCGCCGCGCGGACCGCGCGCAGCTGCGTGGCACGCACGCGGGCCTTGAGGTCGGCCAGCAGGTCGGCGTACCCGGCCGGTTCCAGGGCTGCGTCGTCGGTGGCCATGCCCGAAGTTTGCCCGGGGGCTCTGACACCCAGCGTCCCGGCGCGCGGTGTCAGCTGCCCCGCGCGATGGCGCCGAACTCGTCCGGGGGGATGTCCATGCCGTCGGGCAGCACGATCGCGAGCGGCGTGGGGGTCAGGTCCTCCCGGTCGTCCGGGAAGTCGCTCACCGAGTAGACACGGTAGGGCGACCGGTCGACGCCGCGGATGGTCACCGGCATGTTGGCCGCGGTGCCCGCCGCGAGCGCCGCGGCCACGGTGTCGGCGTCGACGGCGTGCGCGCGGGGGTGGAAGATCCGCACCGCGTACGCGAGCGGCTGGCCGTCGACGAGGTAGTGGAGCTTGGACTCGACGGCGATCATGCTCGCCTCGTCCTTGAGGAAGGTGGTGAACGGCTCGCCCCCGACGCCGCTGAGGGTGACGTCGAGTCCACCGAGGTCGCTGTCGATGATCACGTTGCCCTCGGCCAGCAGGCGCGCCTTACGGATTTCGGCTCGCTGCGCCAGCGTCATCTGCTCGGGCACGCGCAGGGTGATGTCGAAGTGCTTGGACAGGACGCGGAGATCGTCGATCAGCTGCCGGTCGTACGCGCTGATCAGGTGGCGGCGATGCTCGTCGGTGTCGCCGTTGGTGCCCATCTGGGCGAACATCTTCCCCGCGCGCCACAGCTCGAGGATGACCTTGGAGCCGGACTCGAGGTGGTCGATGAGCTGGACTGCGCGTGCCGCCTGGATCGCGTCGCCGCGATGTAGCCGGCTCGCGGAGACGGTGAGGTCGACCGGGACGTTCTCGGTGGGCTTCCTGTGGTCGGGGTTCGAGGTGTCCAGGATCGTGATGGTCAGGTCCAGGCCGCACTCGAGCGCGGCCAGGATGCGTCTCCCGCGCTGGCCGGCGTGCCCGTCCATAGTGCCGCGCACGATCTGCAGGATGTTCCCGCTCGGGGTGGTCACACGCAGGTCGACCTGTCCGCGCACGAGCGGCGGCGGCCGCAGGTGCACGTTGACGTCGGTGAATTCCTTGTCGAACCACTCCGCACCGGTCAGCTCAACCTTGGCGATCTCGTCGGCGCCCAGGTCAACGGGGGTGCCGAATGCGCGTGCGTCCTCGTAGCGGCGCCGGGCTTCCTCGCCGACCGGACCGGGCACGAAGCTGATCCGGCTCGCCAGCGGTTCTTCTTCCATCGCACGCGGGTGGCGCGCGCTCACCCGGGTCGCCACGCCGTCCGGCCCGGTCGTGACCTGCAGGTCCCAGTGCAAGCTCCGGGCGGCCAGGCTCTCGCCCATGCTGGTGGCGTACTCGTCGATGTCCGCGGCAGTGGTCAGCCCCTGGCGCTCAAGCCCGGCGATGCGCAGGTCGTCCATGCGCTGGTCGTGGGTGAAGTGCTTCCACACGCGAGGGTGCTCCGCCAGGGCCAGGTCCAGGCGGGCCTGGCCGATGGTCGTGCCAATCTCGACGACGGCCGGCTTGCCAGCCAGGGAGCGCACGAAGTCGCGCTCCTTGGGGGTCAGGTTGCACGGGACGACGAGCACCCACCTGCGCGGGTTGTGTTTCATCGCGGCCTTGAACGACTTGGTGATCTGCTGTCGGCGGGGACGGAACCCGCCGGAGAACCCCTCGGGGAAGTACTTGAGCTGGTAAATCGTGTCGATCGTGCCGTCGGGCAGGGTCAGGTCGAGGTCGATGCCGCCGTCTCCGCCGCGACCGTCCACAGGTTCAAGGACACCTGGACCGCCGCTGCAGATCTCGGTCAGCAGGGCGTTGACGATCCGGTCGAACAAGGGCTGCCCGCAGGTCTTCCACGGGAACAGATCGTCGCCAGCCCTACGCATGCGCGCCAGCGTACGGACCTCCACCGACGGGTGCCGCCCGCCCACATGCCCGCCCCTTGCGACTTCACCCCGCAAGGCCACATCGCACCACCGTCGGCGCAGGGCTCCCCGGGCGCCGTCTAGAGTCTCGCCGTGAAGGTGACCGTGACCTACGAGACGATCCCGCCGGACAACTCCGGCACCCACGAACTCGACCTGCGCGAGGCGAGCGCCGAGGCCGACACCTACGAGGAGGCCTACGCCGAGCTGCGCGGTCAGACTCGTGAGGGCGAGCGGATCATCACCGTGCGCGTCGTCCCTTCCTAGGAGCACCCGGCGAGAACAACGAGGGGCGAGGCGCGGTGTGCACCTCGCCCCTCGTGTTGCTCGCGTCACTGGGTGATGACCTGGGACTCCCCGATCCGGATCGTCGTCTGCTCGTCGAAGTCCAGCGGGATCGCGCCAGTCTCGCCGATGCCGTTCCACTCGACGGTCCAGTACGACGTCGCGGTCACGGCGTACTCGCCCTGCCGGGTGAACGTGTGGCCGCAGTCGGGCGACTTCTTGGTGTCGTACTCGTCCGCGTACGGGGTGCCCGGGCCGGTGCAGGTGACGCTGCTGCCATCGCCCATGTTCCAGACGATCTTGTCGACCTTGGCCCTGGCGGTCACGGTGTATCCGCCAGCGGACGCCGTTCGCGTGATCGGCCCCATGGTCGTCCCACCGGGGTTCTCGGCCCACATCCACGTCGGCAGTCCCACCAACCCCATGCTGCCGGCGGTGTCCTCGGGGATGATGCCGATGTCGATCGCGTGCAGGCCCATCGACGCGACTGCCTCGCGAGCGAGATCCTCCGGGTCCGGGGGCGGCGGGGCGTCCGGTGCCGACGCCGCCCAGAAGAGGATCTGCTGCGTGGGGCCACCACCGAGCTGTCCGCCACTTCCACCGGTGATCGAGTCGTTGCAGACGTGAATCGCGCCGTCCTTGTGGCCCTTCCATACGGGGTTCGACTTCGGGGGCTGGGGGTCGGCCAGCCCGACGTAGATGCACGAGCGGCCGTCGACAGTCACGGCGACGGGGTTGCCTCCACCGCCACCACCGGACCCACCACCATCGCCACCACCATCGCCGCCACCAGACCCGCCGCCGTCGCCGTTCCCATCGCCCGACCCATCGTCGGTAGCCCAGATCAGGCAGATGCCGGTGCGGTCATCGTGCTTCTTGCACACCGGGCCTGCCGCGTCGGCGGGAGCTGCGACCAACGCGAGAGGGACGATGAGCGCCGCGAGCGCGGCGAGCCGTCTCAGCATTTGCCGTCCTCCTGCTCTGTGTAGTCAACCTTCCAACCGTCCGTGTCCGGGTAGTCGTAGTTGACGACGCCTACCCGCTGGACTCCCTTGTCGGGACGGTCAGCCGGCACGACCGACTTGCCGTCCTTGTCGACGACGTTGAGGTCGCTGACGTCGTAGCAGACCCGGAACTCGACGTACGGCAACTCGGGCGGGTTGGCCTTGGGCTTGTTGGTCAGATCGACCTTCGTGGCCTTGACCTCCACGATCTCTGTCGTTCCGATCTGCGTGAGCTCCTGGTCGCGCGATGCGGCAAGGAGGTTCTGGAGGTCGGCGAGCGCCGTCGTGCTCGCGACGTCCTTCAGGTCCTCCTGCTTGAACCCCTCAGGGTCCTGGAGCGCCGCGTCAGACGTCTCGTAGTAGTCGCGGACGGCCTGTTCGGCGAGCTCGGTCGCCTGCTCCTCCGGGGTCTTCGACTCCGACGGCGAGGGCGACGGGGACGGCGAGGTCGTGGCCGTCGGTGACGTCGCGTCGGTCGGTGTGGCATCGCCCCCAGGAGCGCCCTGCTGGCACGCGCCCAGGACGACGCTCATCCCGAGGACCGCGAGCGCGGTGGGGATGGTGCGGCGGGTGGTGCGGGTCATGGTGGGGGTCCTTCCCTAGAGGGCGGTGGCCATCAGGCGGTCGAAGTCGATGCCGGGGTTCTTGAGGGCAGCGAGGAGTTGTTCGGTCTCGGGCTCGAGGTCGCACTCAAGTTGTTCGGTCACGGTCAGGAGCCGGTTGATTGCTTCGGCTTCGGCCTCGGCGTTGTGGCTCTCGTGCGCTGCGAGGATACGCAGGCGCCACAGGTTCTCCTGGGCGGGTTCGATGCTGAGGCCGACGACGACGGCTTGCTCTGCGGCGCGCCAGCGGCCGTCCATGAGGCGGCGGCGGGCGAGCTCGTAGGACGCGTCGACGATCTCCGCGATGAGGCGGCGCTTGATCGGCTCGGCCCAGGCGTACCGGCGGCGGTGGGTGCCCTGGAAGGGCATGCCGCGCACGAGGTGAAGCGCGTTCTCGAGGTTCTCGGTAGGCGCGTTGATGGGGTCCTGGACGATGAGGGTGTCCCACTGTGCGGCGTCGGTGGTGACGTCGGGGTGGAAGGCGTAGCCCTCGCCGGCCTGGTGCGGCGGGAGGTAGTCCTGCCCGTCGGGCGTCTTGCCGACCCAGCGGCGCAGCTTCGAGGTCGCGGTGTTCCTCGTGTTGAGGTTGTCCTCGGTGCGCCGGTCGGGCCAGATCGCGTCGTCGATCGCGGTGTGCGTGGCGCCGGGGTGCAGGGCGAGGTAGGTCGCGTACTCCAGGAGGCGGGCCCGCTTCGAGGGCTCGACCTTCCCGCCCGGGTTCAGGAGGTCCACGGGGCCTAGGACGACCACGCGGGGCGTCTCGTCCTCGTCTGCGGGCTCGTCGTCGGGCTCGGTCGCTGCGGCGGGCTCGTCGACGCCCTCGGCGGTCTCGGCGGGCGCGAGCTCCACGACATCAGCCGCAGCCTCCTCCCCCGCCTCTACGGCGGCGTCAGAGGCCACCGCGACGGCCGGGGCGCCCGGCGACGTCTCCGGCTCCGTGACGGCGACGACGGCGACCGTCTCACCCTCCGCGGCGCTCGCGGCAGCATGCTCGTCCTCGTCGGCCTGGTCGACGTCGTCGACATCGGCAGGCGCGTGCAGGACGTCGTCCTGCAGGTCCGGGATCGCGGACACGGAGCCCACGGCGCGCTCGTCGGCAGGGTCATCGACGGGAACGACCGACTCGACCTCGGCGAGGCTCGGGTCACGCACCGGCTCGCCCTCGAGCTCCTCGACGTCCGTCATCGCCGCGAGCTCGAGCAGGTGGCCGTACTGCTCGGACGGGAGCCGCTGAGGTCGCAGCTCGAGCCCGATCGGCGCGAGCGTCGCGACGTCGCCACCGGTGCTGGAGTCGGCCAGATCCAGCCCCCAGGAGGTGATGTGCTCACCGCTGGTGACCGCGGCCAGAGCGACGCGAGGCAGCTCGTCGATGAACCCCGCGAGCTCGTTGCGCTGCTTGTCCGTGATGTTGCCGCCGAGCAGCACGATCTCCGGCGTCCAGGCATCCGGCACAGTGCCGGCAGCGCGGGCCGCGTTCAAGTCCCCCACACCGGCCTCAGCGAGCGCCGCGCGGTCGTCGGCGGCGCGGGTGGCGAGGTGGTCGACGAGGCGGCCGATGGTGGGCAGGTAGCGGATGCGTCCGGTCTGGAGGGTGTCCTCGAGTTCGGGGAAGGCGCCGACAAGGGTGACCTGGAGGTCGTCGGCCCAGGTCGACAGGGCGAGTTCGATCGCCAGGGCGGCGAGGATCTCGCGGGTGTGCTGGTCGTCGCCGGTGATGGCGAGGGCGCCGAGGTGTTCGAGGTTGAGGAAGACGTGTCCGTCCTCCTCGTCGTGCCCGATGGTCACGAGCGCGGGGTACGGGGCGGGCGTGGCCTCCGCGACGTCGGGGGCGGTCTGCGGCGTGTGGTCGGTGTCGAGGCGCCAGACGGTCTGGTCGTCGGTGCCGATCCACGGGGCCGGCAGGGTGGTGGGCTCGGCGAGGTACAGGTCGAACTGGGTGGCGGTGAGGCGCGCGGCGCGCACGTCGGGCAGCGCGGTGCCCTCGGTGGTGCAGTGGCGGGCCAGGGCGCGCAGGGCGGTGTCGACGGTCTCGATGGACAGGCTGTCGGCGGTCGTGCGCAGCTCGGACTCGGTCTCGACGAGCTCGAGGCTGTGGGTGGGCATGCGCTGGCCGGGCTGGCGGCGGCGCTGCTGGTTACGGCGGCGGGCGATGACGAGTCCGAGGACGCCGGCAGCGAGGATCGCGCCGACGCCGTAGCTGGTGCGCGCGATCCACTGGTCAGCGTCGGCGTCCGCCGAGTCGGCCGTTTCCGTCGCGTCGGTGGTATCGGCGACCTCGACCGGGGCGGGCGCCTGCTCGGCGCGCTCCTGCGCCGCCTCAGCGACCGCCTGGGCGCGCGCGTCCTCGGCCTGTGCCTGCGCGGCGCTCTCGGCATCGTCCGCGGCCTGGCCTACGGCGCTCGCGGCTTCCGCGAGTTCGCCGGCGGCCTGCGCGACGGCGTCCGTGCGCTCCTGGGCAGCGGTGGTCGTGTCTTCGCCCGCGTGAGCGTCCTTCGCCTTCGTCGGCGCGCTCGTCTCGTCGGTCGTGCCCTTCGACGGCGCGGCCTGGCCGGGGATCTGGACGGTCCAGCCGACGTCGATGACGTCGGGGTCGCTCAGGTGCGCGCCGCCGGGCTGTTCGATGTCGCGCGAGGCGTCGACGATCTCGGGGTAGCGGTCGGCGGCGCCGAGCTCGGCCTTCGCGATCGAGGACAGCGTGTCGCCGCGCTCGACCGTGACCTTCTTGCCCGCGCCCGCCTCGTCCTTGCCCGAGCCCTGGTCGGTGCCCTTGCCCGCCTTCGGGGCGGGGATCTGCAGCTCCCAACCGGCCTTGATGAACGACGCCTTGCCGTCCAGCACGGTGGGGTTGAGGTGGACGATCTCCTTGTACCTGTGCCCGTCGCCGAGGTGCGCCTCCGCGATGCCCCACAGGGAGTCCCCCTGCTGCACCATGTATGTGACCGTCTTCGGCGCCGACGTCGTCGCAGCGTCCTCGCTGGTGCGGGTGCGCTCGTCGGCGCTCGTAGCGGCCGTGTGTTCGTGCGCGTCGTCCGCCGCGGTGGCTGCGGCGGCCGGCTGGGCGATCGTCTGGACCGCGATCGGCTCGGCGGCGTGTGCGGGACCGGCGGACGCGGGGGCGGCGTTCGCGACGTTCGCGGCGGGGATGGCGACGAACAGCATCACGGCCGCGCCAACCAGCCCGCGGGCGGCGGCCTGCGGGGCCCTCAGGCCCGGCATGGGCGGGGCGCGCACCCCGCGCAGCTTCGCGCCGATCTCCACCAGCAGCGACAGCGTCAGCAGCGCCCACGCCAGCCAGGCCACGAGCTTGATCGCCGCGACGGCGAGGCTCCCGTCGTCCGGGCTCGTCAGCGCCGTCGTGACGTCGCTCCAGGACGGCACACCAGCCTCGAACGGGTTGGCGCCCACCGCGAACAGCACGACCGGGAGGCCGACGATGATCACGAGGATCCCGACGACGGCCACCAGGCCCACAAGTCGACGTCGAAGTGTGGTCACTGCTCGACTCCCCCCATCACGCGCGTCAGACGCGCCTCGGCCTCTCCCGTCGCTGGAAGCGACCCAACCCCAACGATCGACAGGATCTTCGTGTCGTACCGGTCGTTCACAGTCACCACCAGCCGCGTCCCGTTCACGACGTTCACAGTGCCTCGCACGCCAGCTGCGGCCAGGTAGTCCTGCGCCGCGTTGCGGGCAGCCACCGGGTCGGCCGACACCCCGTGACCACGCATTGCCCGCGACCCGACGATCTCCTGGCCACCGGCGCGCGCGGCCTGCGCGGCGACGTCGCGCGCCCGCTGCAGGGTGTGCACCTGGCCGTTGAAGTCGACGGCGATGCCGACGAACAGCATCATCGCCAGTGCGGTGATCGCGACCCAGGTCGAGACCGATCCGCGCTCGGGGTCATCGTTCAGGCGCTCTCCTGCGCGCTGCCAGATCTTCATGTCAGCGCTCCCTGTAGGTGTCGAGGGGGCTCGAGGCGTGCCCGGTGATCGTCTTGCTCGAGGGGACGCCCGGGATCGAGACGCCGGCGAGGTTCACCACGCATGTGACGTCTGCTGTCACCGTGGCCCGTGTCCCGGCGGGGGCGGCGAACCCGCTGGTGTCGACGCGGACGCTCTGACGCAGGCACTTCACGTCCTGGTTGGCCAGGCTCGCGCTCGCACCAGACTCGGCGCGCGAAATCGCCTCCGGCTGGGTACGTGCGATCGACGCCGACCGAGCCGCCTCAGCAGCCGCCGAGTCCACGGCGAGGTTCGCCAGCGCCAGGCGGGTGCCCAGCGCGAGCGCGCCGAGGAACAGCAGCAGGACGGGGATCAGGATCGTCAGCTCCACCGACGCCGACCCGCGCTCACGATCGACACGGCGCATCATCCAGTCACCCGCTCGATCGGCATCGACGCCGACTGGACGATCCGCGGCTTCCAGAACGGGACCACGCTCTTGGTCCGGACCGTGACCGTCATCGTCGCCTCCTCGGCGTTCCTGGCACCTGTCACGCCCGACGCCGGCGAGCCGAGCGACGACACGGCGACGAAGCTGCGCGCGGCCGCCACGCCCTCGCTCACGGACCCCGACTCCCCCGCCGCGATACGCGCGCCCTCCTGGGCAGCGGCGATCGCGGTGGCCTTGCCCTGGCTGATCAGCGCGCCCTGCATCAGCCCGAAGAACAGCAGGAGCACGACCGGGAGGATCACCGTCAGCTCGACGGTCGCTGAGCCACGCTCGCGCGAGTCCGCGCGAGCGTGGCGAGGGCCGGGGCGGCGTCGCATGGGTCGGCGCACCTCAGAAGATCGAGTTGACGCGATCCATGACACCCGTGCGGACGATGGCGAGCACCGCCACAGCGATGAGCACGATCGCGCCGAGCACCACGACCAGCTCGACCGTGTACGACCCCCGCTCGGGGTCGTCGGTCTCCAGGCGCTTGCGGACCGTGTCCTTCATGTTCAGGCCCAGCAGGTGAGCCGTGGCGATCATCTTGTGGAGCATGTTCTTCCTCTTCCAGATGGCCGGTTCCTGTTGTTACTAACGGAATGTGCCGGCAGGGGGGTGATTGTGACGGGTACGGAGTCGATTTTCTTCAACAACTGTCGATCGCGCGGTCAGAGACCACCTGCGAGGTTGATCAGGCTGGGGGTGACCATGATGATCGCGAACATCACGGCCAGCAGCGCGCCGGGCACGCTCAGTCGCTCGCTCGCCGAGTTCGCCTTGGACAGCTCCGCGTTGAGCGCGGCCGAGCGCATTCCTTCCGAGCGCGCTCGCAGCTGCGTGTACACCTGCGACCCCTCCTTGCTGAGCCGCATGATGTCGGCGAGCTCGGTGAGCTCCGGCAGGCCGAGCTCGTCGGCGAGCGCGTTGAGCGCGTCCCAGGGCGCCTTGCCGTTCCAGCGGGAGCGAGCGAGCTCCTCGCTGAGTCGGCGGAACACCCAGCTGTCGCCGACCTCGGCCGCGAGCTCCATCGCCTGGCGTGCGCCGGCGCCTCCGAGCCGCTCGAGCGCGACGAGGTCGGTGTAGGTGCCGAGCGCGTCGGTGAACTCCCTGCGGGCCTTCTTTGCATCGTCGCGAACGTTGAGGTCGGGCAGGAAGAACAGCGCGGCCGCGAGGATGAGGGATCCGATCAGCGGGAACGCGAACGGGATGTCCACCCCACCGACGATCAGCAGGTACCCCAGCACGGAGGGGAACGCGAGCCCGACGAGCGCGAAGATGACCTTCTCGCCGTAGTAGCGGTGGACGGGGATCTGCAGCAGTGCGAGCTCCTTGGTGGGGGTTCTGCCCCACCAGCTGGACGGGAGTCGCTTCAGGGCCCAGACGCCGAGACGTTCGGTCGTGCTGGCGTCGTGGGTGTTGAACGCTGCGGCCTCGGCATGGGCCTTGGCGCCCTCGGGCGAGTTGCGGTGCACGACATCTGCCAGGTCGGGCCGGGTGGGCATCAGGCGCCAGACCAGCAGGACGACGCCGACGCCGAGGAGCGCGCCGCCCAGGATGGCGATCTGCAGACCGGTGGTCATCGGTTCGTCCCTCCTCGTACGTCCGCTCCCAGGAATCGGGGCGGCTTGTCTCCCCTGGTCATCACCCGCATCCAGATCAGGAGCCCGGCGTAGCCGGTCAGGTAGACGACCAGGATGATCTGGCCCAAGGCGGTGCCGTACGGGGCCATGAAGTCTCCGGTCATGGTCAGCACGACCAGGGCACCGACCATCAGGAGGGTGACCACGCGCGCCGTGGTGCGGGGCTTGGCGCGGTCTGCCTCGATTGCTCGTGCGTCGCGCACCTCCGCCGCAACAGACTCGGCGAGCGTGGTGAGGACCGACGCGAGGCCCTGGCCGCGGCGGCGGGCGCCGAGGATCAGGTAGGAGGCGACGGTGTCGCTGACCTTGTCGTCGAGGTCGTCGGCGAACGCGCGCAGCGCCTCCTCGGTGCTCACCCGTGCGCGCAGCCGCGCGACGAGGCGGGTGACCTCGGGACGGATGAGCTTCGGGGTCGAGCGCAGGGTGGCGCGGATGGCCTCCTCGAGACCGACGCCGACCGTGAGTACGCCCGCCAACCCGCGAGTCCATTCCTCGATGGCGTCGAGCTTCTTGATCCGCTCGGTCCCCGGGGCGGGCCCCAGGAGCGCGGGGACACCGGCCACCAGGACGGGCCCGACGGGGATCGCGATGATCCACCCGCTGACGAGGTAGGCGACCAGCCCAACACCGAGACCCACCAGCAGCAGGAGGCGAGTCCGGGGCGTGACCTTGCCCCAGCGAGTGCCGAGGGAGGAACGCGAGCGGGCGGTAGAACCGGTGGGCTCTCGGCGGCGGGCGCCGAGGATGACGCCGAGAATCCCCGCGGCGACGAGGGCGCCACTGAGTGCCGGGATCATCGTGGGCATCACGCCACCCCCTGGGTGGAGGCGAGGAACCCGTCGTAGTCGAAGCCGTACTCCTCGAGCTCGCCCGCGAGGTCCTCAGGGATGATCGCCGGCAGGGCCGGGCCTCCGGCAGGGTTCGGCGTGAAGATGTTCGTCGAGGCGTACCCCTTGACCTCCTCGCCCGGCGTGATGTGCACGATCTCGGAGACCCAGCGCTGCCGACGCCACTTCTCGTCGCCGAGCTTGGTCGTCTTCAGGTGCACCTGCACGACCAGGTCGATCGTCTCGGCAAGCTTGGAGGTAGCCAGGTCGCGCGTGACGTGGGGGCCGGCCTCCATGGCGCAGGTGACCAGCTTGCGGATCGCCGCGTCGCCGTTCGCCGCGTGCGTGGTGGAGATGGATCCGGTACCCGACTCCATCGCCTTGATCATGGCCCACACCTCCTTGCCCCGAACCTCGCCGACGATCTGGCGGCTGAGGTTGAACCGGAACGAGTCGTAGAGGGCCTCGTCGAGCGTGTACTGGCCTGCCTGGGACCCGTCGGCGGCGACCTCCCCGGAGCCCGGGCGCGCCTCCCACGCGGTCACGATCGGGTGGAGCTCGGGCAGCTCGTGCAGGTGCAGTTCGAACTCTGTCTCGAAGGTGCCGATCTTCTCGTGGGACTCGAACTCCGAGCACAGCGCGCGAACCATGGTCGTCTTGCCGGCGCCCA
>NZ_JBHTVC010000009.1:0-29636 GCF_042793275.1 Isoptericola sp. NPDC056578 | reverse complement strand
GGTGCAGTTCGAACTCTGTCTCGAAGGTGCCGATCTTCTCGTGGGACTCGAACTCCGAGCACAGCGCGCGAACCATGGTCGTCTTGCCGGCGCCCTGCGCGCCGGCAACGACGATGGACTTGCCAGCCTTGACCGCGGCGGCCAGCAGCGACGCCTGGACCGGGGTGAGCATGTCGAGCCCGATCAGGTCGTCCAACGTGACCTTGCGCATGCGGTGACGCCGGACCACGACCGACGGATGGGCCGTCACCCAGGCGGCCGCGGCGAGGCGCGCGCCGCCGTCGAGCCGCATGTGCAGCCGCGGGCTGGCGGAGGAGAAGCTTCGGGCGTTGACCTCGCTGCGGGAGGCGACGAAGGCGAGGAAGTCCAGCAGCTCAGCGTCCGAGTCCGCAACGGGCTGGGCGCGCACGAGCATGCCGTCCGTCTTCTCGAGCCAGACGTTCTCCGCGCCGTTGATCATGATGTTCTCGACCGTGTCGTCGTCAACGTACGGCTGCAGCCGGCCGAGACCGAACAGCGCGTTGAAGACCGACTCGGCCATCTGCTCCTGCTCGACGAGGCTCCACGCGGGCTCGCCCTCGTGGATCCGGTCGGCCGCCGTCGACTGCACGAGCTCCTGGATGATCGACCGACCGAGCTCCCGCTCCGCGTCCAGGTCGATGCCACGCTCCTCCCCCAGCCGGTTTGTGAGCTGCTCTGACGCCTGGGAGCGCAGCAGGGCGACCTGTTTCCAGTCGACGGCGCCCGAGTCCGTCGACGTGGTGGTGCTGGTGGAGCCGAGTCCGACAGGCAGATCCGTGACGGCGCTCGCCGTGGTGGCGACCGTCGCTGCTGCGGGAGTCGGCACTGCCGGGCGGGCGGCGTCGATGGTCCCAGCGAGCGCATGCGTGGTGGGCCGGTTCCGGGGTTCCCGGTCGGCATCGCCGAAGATAGGCAAGGACGAGAGGTTGTTGGGCTGGTCGCTCATCGCTGGCTCCCGTCGGTGGTCAGTTCGAGCTGGGCTCGGGTGTTGGCGAGGGCGGACTGTGCGGACTGCACGGCTGCACGGAGGGACTTGTTCAGGGGCGCCGAGGCGAACTTCCGGTGCTGCGTAGCACCGTGGGAGTAGGCGCTGGCCGTGTCGGGGTCCCACGCGAGCGTCGCGATGATCGGGAGGTCGAGAACGTGGCTGGCCTCGCTGGCCGTGTAGGGCCGCCCCGGGCCGATCATGAGCGCACCGATGGCCTGGGGCGCGCCCGCGTTGTCGAAACTGCGGCGGAGGGCCGGTGCCCATGAGCTGGCAGCAACGAGGCCGGGGAGGTCGCTTCGGGTGGTCAAGAGCGCCAGGTCTGCCGTGGCAAGGAGCTTGTGCCCGAAGCTCTCAAGTCCGAGGCGTCCGAGGTCGACGATCGCGTCCTGGCCGTTGCGCTCGAGGGACTTCAGGAGGCTGGCGAGAGGCTCCCAGAGGGTGTCGAGGGCGCGGGACTGGTTCTGGCGCAGCGGGCCGGTGAGGACCTGGACACTGGTGTCCGGGATGGTGAAGAGCATCCCGGGGAGGTCTTCGACGAGGGTGCCCTGACGCTGAGATACGGCCAGGTCGACGATCGTCTCGTTGGTCGGCAACTGTCCACCCCGGAAGTACCCGGCGTTGAGCGCACGGGTACCCGACGGGTCGGCCTCGACCAAGACGACGGGGCGCGGCCAGTGCAGGGCAAGTCCGAGCGCAGAGGTGGTGGCCCCGGGGGCGGCTGAGGCCGACGTCAGCGCGATGAGCGACATCGGGTCAGCCCTCCTGCTGGTCGGTGTCCAGGACGATCGCGACCTTGCCGGTTGCGGCACGGGCGGCGACGTCGGGCGACTGGTCAGCAGGCACCTGGACGTTCAGGATCGTGTTGCCGGTGACGTCGTCGTCGTTGATGCCGACGACCTCGGCGGGGACGGCTTCCGCGGCGGTGCTGGTGGAAACCTCGCCGCCCTCCCCCGGCGTGGTCACGACGCGGACGTGGTCGCCGACCCGGATCTGCTGGGCGGGGAGCATGCCTGCGGTGAGGCTGATACCCACCACGGAGGTGCCGTCCGCCGGGATGGGCTTGTCGGTGATCTGCTCGGCGGTGATCGCGATCCCGGCGGGCATGTCGAGCGCGGCACGCTT
Source organism: Isoptericola sp. NPDC056578 (assembly GCF_042793275.1). NCBI lineage: Bacteria > Bacillati > Actinomycetota > Actinomycetes > Micrococcales > Promicromonosporaceae > Isoptericola > Isoptericola sp. NPDC056578. The sequence continues at coordinate 27,505 of NZ_JBHTVC010000009.1, read as the reverse complement.
CCCGACGATCGTGTCGAGGTCGTCACCGGCCACGGGGTGCAGGGCGGGGTCAACGCTGATCTTGACCGTCATGACGTCGTCGGCCGTGATGACCTGCCCCCGCTCGACGGTTTGGCGCATGGCCAGCACGTCCTGGGTGTCGGAGGTGGAGCTGTAGGCCCACACGCTCAGCAGGGAACCGAAGCAGATCACGGCGGCCGCGCCGACGATCATCATCGGGCGGCGACGTCCCTTAGCCGACGTCACGGCCGGCGTGGCCGGCGGCTCGGCGTCCGCCTTGGAGCCGCGCCGGGCCGATCGTGTGGCCTCTGCGGAGGTGGTGGTGGTCATCGGTTCGTGCCTCTCGAAGGTTGCGAGGTAGGTGGTCAGGCGGAGACGCCGAGGTAGGCCTTGAGCGCCGCCGTGATGAGGTGGCCGCGCGAGCTCGCTCCGAACTCCTCTGTGAGGTTGTCCAGGACCGTGAAGTCGGCCTTGCTCATGCGGAAGTTGAGGGGCGTGAGGGGCCCGTCGGACGAGCGCCCTGCGCGGCCGCGGCGAGCCGCGAACAGCGACCCGCCGGCGCGCGTGCCGGGGTTCACGAGGTCGTCGAGGCGGTCGTAGGTCGCCTCGATCGCGATAATGATCAGCTCACCGTGAGAGATCCCCCGCTCCCGGCACGCGGTCTTCACCGGCGCGTCCAGGATCACCGGGATGTGCACGTTCGAGGCGCTCATGACGTCCTCTGGTCCCTTCGTCCCAGGGTCAGGGACACGTACCTCCGCCTGTGGCTTCGCCTTCGCGACGCTCGGCTTCGACGTCTCCCCCGACTTGGCGGCGGGCTCGTTCTTCGGCTTGCGCGGCGCACGCTTGCGACGAGCCGGGGCAGCCGGTGCGTCCACCGCGGCGGGCGCCGTCTGTTGAGACGGGGCGGGCGCCTCGATGGAGGGCTGCGGCTCGGTGACTGTGGGGGCGGCCGGCGCCTCAGCGGGGCGTGCGGGGTCCTTCACGATGGACTCGACGTTCGGGGTCAGCGACGGACGCTGACGCTTCGGGGCGCTCATGCTGCCAGCTCCACATCCACGAACTCACGGATGACGCGCTCCGCGAGGACGTCGAACAGCTGGATCGGTGCGCGCCCCTTCTTGTCCGTCCATGCAGACAGCGAGACTCCTGCGCCGTCTGCCTCAGAGAAGCGGGTCCACTCCGGGATCCAGTCGATCACCGTGGGCACCTCCTTGCCGTTCTCCTTGCGCGTCGCCGGCACCTCGAGTGCCCAGACACGATCACCGAAGGCCTCCTTGAGGCCCTCGACCTGGTAGCGGTTCTCCGCGGTGCCCTTGAAGCGGGCGACGAGCACGGCGGAGACCTTCAGGTTCGGGTTGTGCATGTCGACCGCGTGCTCACTCACGAAGTTGGCGACCTTCAGCGCGCCGTCGACCCCGTCGAACATGGGGTCCGTCACGAGGATCACGTGGTCAGACGCAGCCATCGCCATCTGCACCAGGTGACCGAGGCTCGGACGGGTGTCGATCAGCACGACGTCGTACTTCGCGAGCCACTCCCCCGCGAGCGCCTTCTGGAGGCGGCGGATGGCACCGACGGCTCCAGCTTCGCTTTCGCGGTTGCTGAGGTCGATGCGGCTGGGGATGACGTCGATGAGCTGGGCCTCGGTGGTGGGGGTGCCCGCGTCGTTGGTCCAGCCGCAGGGGACGGTGGCGTCCTCGCCCACGCCTTCGGCGTTGGCGGCGACGGCTTCGGAGGCGGTGGCGATGGGGTTGTTGGGGTCCATCGTGATGCCGAGGCGGCGGGTGGCGTTGGCCTGGGGGTCAAAGTCGATGACGAGGACTCGCAGGCCCTTGCGTGCGAGGGCTGCGGCGAGCTGTACGACGGTTCCGGTCTTGAACACGCCGCCCTTGTTGTTGCCGATCATCAAGATCGGCGGGCGCGTGGCAGACGTTGGTTCGGCTGCTACGTCGAGCGCGGCCTTGCTCGGTGTCATTCCAGTGCCTTCCTAGGTGAGCCCGTCACGGGGGGAAGGTGCGGTGGGGGCCTGTTGTGTGACAGCGGTTGTGGTTTTTCTTGGTGTGCTGTCGGTGGTGGTGGTCCCCGCCCCCTCGTGGTGGGCGTGTCTTCAGTAGGGCTACTTTCCCGTACCGGAGGGCCTGTTGTCGCCCACCTTTGGGGCTGTGTCGCGTGTGCGGATTGCCGGGTGTTGCCCTGCTGGTTGTGTGCTGGTTCTCCTGTGGGCCACTGTGCTCTTCGAAGCAGATGGGCCGCCGTCTGTGTGAGGAGGCCCTACGGCATGCCTGCGTGACAAGTGCCTGCGGTCCCTGGGTCGCCCATGGTTGTCCCCGCGGTATAGGTGCCTGCCGCCTGCACCATCCGTATTGCTTTCCACCTGTTGTGTTGCCTTGCGCTTGCACTCGTACTGCCGATGTCATGGTGTGCACGTGCTGCCTGTGTGCACTTGGAGTGGTGGGATATGTGGTGGCCTACTGCTGCTGCCATGCTGGCAGCGCCGCACAGCGTGCACACCCAGGCTGCACTGCACCTGCAGCCTGGGCACAGGCACCTCATCCGCGGTCGGCAGACTCTTGGCAGCTCGTTTGCTGCCTCAGCGTGGACGGTCAACCGGCGCGTGCGTAGGTGGTGGCGTCGAGGATCGTCCATTCGGTGTTGGGATCTGGTGGCGGTGTCCACCAGGCGTCCTCGATGGCGCTCAGCGGGTCCGCTGGCGCAGCTTCTGGGTCGAACCGGTGCAGGTAGGCGCGCCAGGTGTGGCGCTGCTGCGCGTAGGCGGCGATCTGCGCCTGCACGGTCACCTGGGCGCCCAGATGCTCCGCGACCTGTGGGAGGAGCTCTGGGTGGGCCCGGAGCGTCCCCGCGGGGGTGCGTTCGACGAGTGCCCACGCACTGAGGGTGTCGATCGCGTCGTGGACGGCACTGCGGCTAATACCTGTGGTCTCGACGACCGTTGTGATCGTGTCCGCGCGGCCAAGCTCGATCGCCTCGAAAACGAAGCCGGCGACGTGACCGAGCTCGCGGAAAGCGGGTCGCAGTGAGTGTGACTTGCCGCGGTCCCAGCGCAGGGTGGGTGCGCGTTCTGCCAGGTCAGAGGGCAGGGCGAGGGCCCACATGTCGGCCTTCTCTCCACGTGCTGCGGCGACCCGGATGACCCAGCCGGCGCGCTCCGCAACCTTGAGGGCAAGAGAGACCGTGGAGTGGTCCAGTCCTGAGGCCACCGCGAGAGCTCGGGTCCCGACCGCGAGCTCGGTGGAGGCCTTGGCGTGGGCGAATCCGCCAAGAGCTCGCAGGACCCAGCGCACGGCGTAGCCGCGCCGGCCAGGGAAGTGATGCTGCTCGGTCAGGTACAGGGCCGCTCGCCAGGTGCGGATCAGCTGATGCACTGCGGGTCCAGGAGGCTGGGTGGTGCGCCCCCCCTGTGATGAAGGCTTGCTCGTGTTGGAGTTACGGACAGTGGAATTCCCTAGGTCGTCGTGGGGTCTGACCTGTGGTGATGGTGCGGTGGAGCGGCTGATGAAGGTGCTCGCTGCGTGCCAGTCACGGGAGATGCGGCGGCGCCGGTCGGAGTGGTGGGCGTACAGAGCCGCGAGCCCTCGCCACCGTCCGTCCTCGATCCGAGCCACGACGTCGGTGAAGGTCAGGCGTGCGCGGGCGGCGGCAGCCATGACGGCAGCGCGGGCCTCGGACGGGCTGGGGTACCGGGCGGTGTCGTAGACGCCGGCGCGGGCGATCTGCAGGATGCGGGCGCTGATGCGGCCGGCGGGGGAGTCGGATTGGTGCCGCTGGTCGTCGACGTCGTCGGCCACCACGTCGGTGCGGCGCTCGGTACGCAAGGCGTCGAGCTGCGGGCGCAGTCGGATCTGGATGGCCTGGAGGACGTCGGGGCCGTTCGGGCGCTTGAGGGCGTCGTAGGCGGCGCTGAGGGACGTGGTGAGCTGCTGGTGGCCACCGGCCTTGTGCAGGCTGCCCGGCGTCCTGATGCAGCCAGAATCGACGGAGCGGTGGGGGCCCGGGTCGATCGCGGGGAAGAGGCGTGCGAGCGCCTCGACGACCTCACGGGCGGTGTCGTAGGCCACTCGCTCGCGCATGGGCAGGTAGATGTGGCGGCCGCCGGCGGGGGAGAGGTCGGTGAACACGCGTGCGCCGCACTCGGTGAGCCAGCGGGTGAGGTTCGCGGCTTCGGCCTCGAGCTGCTCGGGGGACCGTTCGTTCAGGTCGAGGTCGAGGCACAGCGTCTGGCAGCAACCGTCGTCGCCGTAGACCAGGACCGCGGCGGGCCCGCTGAGGGGAAGGACGCTGGTCAGAGGCCGTTCTCCACGGGCGGGGTAGTCCACGGTCCAGGCGCCGTTGCGGCGTCCGCGGCTGCCCACGCGTACGCGAGCACGGCCCGCGATGAGGCGCGCGGTGGCGGCCCACTGCTCTGTGGGGGTGCCGCTGTCCGGGTGCGCCAATGTCGGCGTGTCGCCCACGCGGCTGACTGGAGTGGGTATGATCGCTCCCAGGTAGTACGACGCACCCGCGGGTGCGTCAATCGGGGCCCATCACCTCCCGGCGGCCAAACCAGGGTGATGGACTTCTGAACTTGGGCCCGCCCCCTCCGGGGGGCGGGCCTCTCCATTTCTGCGGTTATGCAGGGATGTCGAGGACCTCCTGCTGAACACGGGTGGGCTGTGGGCGGAGCTCGGGCTTGCCGAGGTACTCAGCGATGATCGCTGCGACAAAGTCGGTGTCGTCGCGGTACGGAGACTGCTCCTTGGCGGACCGGTAGGCGGGCGCCAAGGACTCAGGGACGTACCCCTCGACCCTTCTACGTGGCCCCTTGCTGGGCCTTCCTGCCTTAGCCATGCGAGCACCCAACCACGCCGCGTTGCGCATGAGCATGCGACGCGACCGGCGTGGCGGATATTTCTCCCGGAGATTTCTCCGTGCTGCGTCGGGGGCGTGCCAGGCCGCGAGCGCCCGGACGGACGGACGCCGCAACCCCTGCCCGGAGGGCGCACGGACCGACGAGGTGGTCGATCGGCCGACCGTCGGCCGGCCGTGCAGCCTGCCTGCATTGCATGTACCTGACCACCTGTGGATGGGCCGAGTTATCCGTGTGTGTCTGGGGGCGCCCTACGGCGGGCGCGTTCGGGACGTGTGTATCTGGGGGCGCAGCGGGTCTCTGTGCAGGTCAGCGTGTGTGTATCTGGGGGCGCACCGTTCGGCGCGCGGGCGTGCCAGGAGAGGAGTGTCGAGTTATCCATGTGTGTCTGGGGGCGCACCGTGGTGTGTATCTGGGGGCGCAGGTCTCGTGTTTGCGCAGGTCAGAGCCCATAAATCGGCCTTCCCCTGTAGTTAGAATCTCCTGTAGAAATCTCACCTGTAGTCGTCGGCGTGGGCCTTGTGGATCTGGGGACGGCGGGCGCAGCTCGTCGAAGAGCCAGAAGAGATTTCCTCTCGCCTGTCACAACCGAGGGTTCCTGAACACGTTCCGCAGGGGTGAAGGAACCCGACACGGAGGAGACCCGCCCGATGTCCACCACCACCGCTCCGGCTGCGGGAACCTCGGACGGCGTCGATGACGGCCTGCCTGGCGGCCTCGTGGCACTCGCGAAGGCTCACGCTCAAGCAACCAGCCATGAACCCCTGACCACGGCGGTGCCTGTGCCGCTGTCGGGGGAGGGCGGTACGCCGATCAGGCTGTCTCGTCGGGAGAGCGAGCTCGTGGAGGCGGCATACGAGATCGAGACGAGCGACGCCGCGGCAGCGGGGGAGATCGGCTATGCGGCCCGGATCTGGACGCAGCTCGCCCTGCCGTACTCCGACCCAGGGGCGGTGCCTCGGTGGGAACGACGCAACGGGGCGATCACGCTGATCATGCGCCCGGCCACGATCCTCGGGCCTGACGGGCAGTCCGAGGACGGGTACCCCTTCGGCGTTCTACCGCGCTATCTGCTGTCCTGGATGGCTACCGAGGCCGTGCGGACCCAGAACCCGTGCCTGGACCTCGGAGGGTCGTTCAACGAGTTCATGGGGCGGCTCGGCCTGGGGCACAACGGGCGCGACGCGGGACGGCTGAAGAACCAGATCTACCGCCTGGTCGGCGCGACGATGCAGATCCAGGAAGTGCACCGCGAGGGCGACGGTCATCGCGTCGGTGGACAGAACTTCTCCGTCGCCGAGTCGTTCGACCTGTGGCTGCCCGGCCGAGGCGACATCTCCGACGACCAAGGAGCGCTGTGGAGCAACACGGTGACGCTTTCCCCGCAGTTCTACCGCTCGATCGTCCAGACGCCCGTGCCGGTCGACCTGCGCGCCCTGCGTGCCCTCAAGGGCGCCCCGATGCGCCTGGACATCTACACCTGGCTCACACACCGGATGAGCTACCTGTCCCGCTCCACCCTGGTGCCATGGAGCGCTCTGGAGGTCCAGTTCGGCGGGCAGTTCGCACGGCGACGCAAGTTCAAGGAGACGTTCGTAAAGAACCTCGCCGCGGTGAGCGCCCTCTATCCGGCCGCGAACGTACACGTCGAGGACGCCGGGCTGCGCCTCTTCCCGTCCGCACCGCACGTGTCCACCCGTGCCGCGCGAGCCCTGGCAGGGGGAGACCCGACCGCCACCGGCTCGCGCCCCAAGCGCTGAGTGCCCCGCTCCACGCTCTCTGGGTGCCCACAAGGACCCCTGGGTGGGGGGAGCCTCGTCTACGGTGACTGCAGAATTCCGGACCGAGCAGGAGGTCGGCACACCATGCGGCCCATCAGTTTCGACTACAGGCCCAAGCGCACCGCGTGGCTGGACTACAAGACCGGCCGCGGCGTCACCGACAACGGCACGAGCATCAGGCCCAAGATCGGCGAGCGCCGCAAGTACCCGAACCTGACCGACCTGCTCGACACCGCGCACACCATGGGTGCCGAGCGGATCATGCTCACCGGCGCCGTGCCTGAGGTCGTGCCTGGTAAGAGCCACTGGCTCATCGCGAAGACGCCGGGGTGGAAGGCCAGCGGGCACTGGCTGAACAAGCCGGTCACCGGCAGGTTCGTCAACGAGCTCTCCGGGGATTCGCTCGAGGTGCGCACGGTGGAGGAGTGGTTCTCCACCAGCGATCTGAGCCCGATGCAGGCACGCGACGCGTGGGACGTCACGGCGCGTGTGCTGGCCGACGCGATCCCGCACGCTGTCATGGCGCTGACGCCTGCGAGCACCGGCGCGAATGCCTGGGCGCTGTCGCTGCCCAAGACGATCGGTGGCCGCCGCCCGGGAGGGAAGGGCCCTGTCCAGGGCGGCGAGCCGTTCGAGCTCGAGCCGATCCCGAAGGACATCGCCGACGAGCTGCACTTCACCGCCGGGCAGCACCGCATCGAGCACCTAACCACCGGCCCCGACCGGTGCGACTGCGGGGACTGCCTGGCGCTGTTCGACGCCGAGGCCACCCCGCAGCTGGAGACGTTCTCCTACGTCGACGGCCGGTTCATGTACGCCGCGTGCTGCCGTGAGCTGGGGACCATGCCAGCAGTGCGGCTCAACCGCGCCGCGGCCGCTGATCTGCTGGACCGTGACCCGTACGCCCGCGCCCGCTACTACGTGCGCTTCACCATCCCGGACGCCTGGGACCACGTCGGCCTGCTGGGCGTGAAGCACGCACAAGTCTCCGCGGGCTGGCACTACCCGAACCGGCCCGGCACCACGTTCGAGACCTGGGCTGACGCTGTGGAGGTCAAGATCGCGCGCGACGCGGGATGGTTCGTCCAGCCGCTCGAGGGCGTCGCTTTCAGGAAGAGCCGGGTCCTGGACACCTTCGCCGAGCGGATGACCCGTGCTCGCGAGCGCGTGAACACCCGCCCTGACATCGAGCCGGAGGTCCGGCGAGCGGTCGCGGCGGCGCTGCGGTCCATGCTGATCCAGACCATCGGCAACTTCGCCTCCCGGCTGCGGGGCCGGACGGTGACGGTGTGGTCCGTCGACGAGATCCCCGCCGACTACGCCGACACGATGCAGCGCTACGGCGACGCGTTCACCTACGAGATGCCCGGCCGCGAGCACAACGCGCGCGAGCTCGCGTTCTACCGTCCCGAGCTCGCCGCCCAGGTCTGGGCCCGCGCCCGTGCCCGTGTGCTGAGCTCACCGCTCGGCGGCGGGAAGACGTGGAACGGGGGAGTGCTGGCCATGGGCCCGTCCACCCTGATCGGTATCAACGGTGACGCGATCTACTCCAGCGTCGTGCCGAACTTCGCCAAGCCAGTCGACCCGTCGGTCCCGGATGACCGCGGCGGTGACGACGGCAAGGTAGGACGGCTGCGCATCAAGGGCGTCCTGCACGACGTGCCCACCCCCACCGGGCTCGAGGCCCGCAACGTGCTGCGCGCGAAGGCCGAGGCCGCCGGTGTGCCCGGATGGGAGAGCGATGTCTGACCTGCAACCCGCGTGCATGTGCGCTCGTGGGGCCCGGCCCCTGAACGAGGAGGCGAGCGATCGTGGCACCGCCGAGTGATGAGGCGCTGAGCGTGGCGGACATGCTGCGCCGCCAGCGAGGCCGCGGAGTGAGTGTCGTGGAGCTCGCGCGGATGCTCGACCGCTCGCCCCGGATGGTCCGCAAGATCTTGTCGGGGGAGACCTCCGGCGAGGCCTACCGCGGCGCCGTGACTCAGCTGCACGAACGCGGTCGTGTCGCCGCCCCGCCCGCTCGTCGTCGCGGCAAGGACGGGCACGTGGTTGCCGTGCGGGCCAAGGCGTCTGCCGGTGGCGGAACCCGGGTGCCCGCGGAGCCCCCGCGCAGGCTCAGGCCTGGCCGGTTCTCGGAGTCGATGACACCCATGGCCGGCGGGGCCCGCCAGTACGAGTTCACCGCCCCGAAGACCCGCGACGCCAAGGGGCGTCAACAGGCGAACGCCACGATCGTGTCCCGGCTGCGCTCCGCGGCCAAGGGCCAGCGGTGGGACCGCAAGAAGGTGAAGTTCGACATCCAGCTGTCGAACGGGCACTCGATGACCGTCGGGTCCAAGCACGGCTACCAGGTCAGCAGCGTGCTCGGTCGCTCGCGCGGCTTCGAGGGCGACGCGCTCGGGTGGCTCAAGACGCAGGTCCAGCACCGCTACCCCGACCTGGACAAGTCCGGAGTGCGGATCACCAACCTCGTGATGACCGTCTACAACCACCGCGACGAGGGCCGTCACTGAGACGGCAGGGCCCCCGCGGCGGTCACGCTGACCACCAGGTCTCCTGGAGGGCGTCACACGAGCACCCTGGCCGACACCTTCCCCCAGGTAGCAGAACCGCTACCGAGAGAAGGCCAGCCATGGACACCGTCACCCGCATGACCACCGCCACGCGACACCCGAAGGACACACCCGCGCGTCGGCGCACACCGCGCCCCTCGGCCCCGGTCGAAGTGGGGACACAGGTGCAGATCCGCGTGCACGCGTGGAACCACGACCACACCGGCAGCCACCGCATGCCCACCGACCATGTCGCCGACTGCACGGTCACCGGCCTGGTCTGGGACGACTGGACCGCGCCCGGTGAGTGGTCCGTGGACATCGAGGTCATCGACGTCGCGCCCGAGCTCGCCCACCTGCTGGGGCGCCGTGCCCCGGCATCCGACATCGTGCCCAACAGTGCCGTGTGTCCGGACTGCCTGGGCACCGAGGGCACCGGTCGGCACCTCGAGACCTGCATCGAGCCCAACCTCATCGAGCAGGCCGGCCCGAACCACAGCCCAGCCTGACGCCAGCCCCAGCCCCATCCCCGGTCCGGTCCGGTCCTCGCGTTCACTCAAGCCAGGCATCGGGCCGGGCCACACGCTCGTCCGACAGACCAGGCCCAACCTGCCGGCGGACCGGCCTGGCGCGGTCTGGGACGACGGGGGCCTGGCCCGGATCGACGCGGTCCACGCGGATCAGACCGGGCCGATGCACGGGGAACAGGCGGGCCGGCTTGCCCCCACCACAGCGGTCCGTCCTGACCGGTGGCTTGGCCTGGACCCCGGCCACTTCTACGGACCGGTCCGGGCCGCGCCGTCACAAAACGGGCACCCCACGCACCTTCCCCCGGGTGACCAACCGATCACGACGGAACAAGGAGTTCTCGTGTCTCGCAAGGCAGACCGCCCCCGCAAGCCCCGCCGCATCGTCGAAGCGTCCGGGACCGCGGTCGTCGCGCTCACCGCCGCGGTGATCTCGTTCGGGCACGTGCAGAAGGTCGCGCGCGACGCGGGCGAGAGCGAACTGGCCGCCATCCTGCTGCCGCTCAGCATCGACGGAGCGATCGCGTCCGCAGCCGCCGTGATCCTCGCCGACTCCAAGGCTGGCCGGAAGGCACCCAAGCTGGCCTGGCTCATGCTGATCCTCAGCCTTGCAGCCAGCCTCGCGGCCAACGTGGCGGCCGCCGAACCCACGGTCCTCGCTCGCGCCGTCGCGATCTGGCCCCCGATCGCCCTCGCCCTCGGCGTCGAGGTCTTCGCATCCATCAGCCGCCGTGCACGTGAGACCGAGACGCCGGAGACCAACGTCAGCAGACCGGCCCGGTCGGTGCCCGCCCCGGCCCTTCCGGCACGGCCTGCTCCCCAGCCCGCGTACGTCGCTCGGACCGACGGGCTCGCCCAGACCGCCCCCACATCGGCCTCCGAAGGCCGTGCCTCCGCGATGGGCGTGGAACCGGGCCAGACAGACCAGGCCGTCAGCGGCTCGGACGACGACAGGCCGGCCCGCCAGCCCACGCGTGAACAGACCAGCGCGGCCCGGGCCTTCGAGCGATCTGCAGACCAGACCGCAGACCACCCCGCAGACCACCCCGCAGACCGGACTGCGACCCGGACGACGGACCGGGCCGAGCGCGGTCCGGCAGGCCGTGAGCCCGGACCGGCGGTGGCCATCGGCCCGGTGCCCGCAGACCAGTCCGGTCCGGGGCACCAGGTGACCGAGGCGGACCACCGCACGAACCAGGCCGCCACCACGGAGCAGGTGACCGGTCATACCGCCAGCACCACCTCGCGGCCCGGTCCGCAGGCTGTTGGCCGGACCGGCCCAACGGCTGTGGACCACCCGGCGCACGACACGACGCGAGTCGGCCCGCGGCCCGCGTCGCCCAGCACGAGCGACGCCCAGGCCATCACCACCATCCGCGAGCTCGACGCCGAGGCCGGCCGCCCGGTCTCCCGCCGCACCGTCCAGGCCACCCTCGACTGCGGAGCATCCCGAGCCAACCGGCTCATGATCGCGGCACGGGCAGACCAGGACGCAGACCTCGACACCCCAGACCGCCAGGCCACCGAGCGCGCAGCCTGAGACCACCACGGCCCCCTTGCCCAATCGCGCGGGCAAGGGGGCCGTGGCGTATCGCAGAGCCGGACCGGCCCCTTGCCCGCGAGCGCCGCGGGCCGGTCGCGCGTGGTCTGGTCTGTGTGTATCTGGGGGCGCTTTGGGCAAGACCGGTGGTAGGCCGTAGCTGCGACCGTTGGAGGCTTGCCCAGGAGCCGCAGGCCGGACGCCACCGGCCCAGGCCGGGGCGCGTGGCCCGAGCGGGGCGGTGGCCCGGTTCAGTCGTTGGCGAGCATGGTGCGGACCGCGCGTCGCAGCTCGAGCTCGGCAGCGTTGACGTCGTCGTCGCTGGCGTAGCCATCCTGTTCCTCGCTGGGATCCCACGCCCACACGTGCCGCATCAGTTGGTTGCGTAGACGGACCGCCAGGACGACGACGTCGTCGGGGACCTCTACCTCGAAGTCGATGAGCGCCTCCTCGACTTGCTGGTTGAGCTCGGTCTCCTCGGGGTACATGTCGCCGTAGCGCACGCCGTGCTCGCTCTCGACCCTCTTGGAGCCGCGGTGCGCGGTGCGGACTGCGGCCACGAAGGCCACCCACGCCGCCTTGCGGGTCGAGCGCCGGGCCTCGTTGCGGTCGAAGGCCCGTTGCGCGTCGGCGAGGTCACGCGCTGTCCGCGCCGCGCGTGCCGCGACGAGGTAGGACACGAGGCCCGCGACCAGGGCGCCGAGGACGACGCCGACGGGTTGCGACAGGTACCAGGGGGTGGGCGCGGGCTGGGTTGCTGCGGCGGCCATGAGGAGGGCGGAGGCGTCGGGCGACATGGTGTGGATCCTGCCGCCGTGGCGGGTTCGGTGCCCTGTCGCGGTGGGGTCTTCACCCCTTGGCGATGGGTGGTGTGGGGCAGTGGTGGTGCCACCGGGGCGTCAGCAGGGGGCCACCACTTGTCGCACTTGCCCGCCACTGCCGGGTGCCTGGTGATCGGCGGTGTGTTTCTTGGTGGGCGACCAGATTTGGCCCCGAAGGCCTTCGGAACCGCGGCCCTGCGGGCCGGGCCCTTGGCCACGGGGCCAAGTCTAGGGAGCACGACAAGGGGCTGGCTGGTGTGGGGCGAGTCGGCGGAAACGGCCGGGCAGCGCGGGGAGTGGTGGGCGCCAGCACACGGGCAACCGTCAGGCACACCGTGAGCCCACCACCGGGCACACCACTTCTGACGCCGTGGTTCGCCGCCGGGCGTGGGTGGGGCAGTTCGTCGCGGCGGTGTCACAGACGAGCGGTCAGGGACACCTTCCCCCGGGTGACCGAGCACGCGATTCAGGAGGGCACCTTGGCTACCCGTTCACCCGCACGACGGACCACGCAGACTCCGGGGCCGCAGGAGGACCGGGTTCCCGAAGCGGCACTTTCGGTACCTGCCCGCCCAGCCACCCACTGGCGTGATGGGGTCATCCTCTGCGCGTCGGGTGTGGCCGCCTCCGGGGTGGCCTCGGTGCTCGGGCACGCGGAGATGATCGGCGCGTCCGTGGGCCTCGGCTTCGTGGGCGGCACCGTGGTGACCACCCTCGGCGCGAGGGGCAAGCGACGCCGCGACCTGGAGGACCGCACCCTGGAGGCGCTCGCCCCGACGCTGGGGGTGCGGCGCCTGGACCGACGCACGGTCATCATGAGCAACTGGACCCAGGGATGGCCGGGGGTGCCGCGCAAGATCCGGGTGTACTACGCGCCGGGTGTGCTGGACGCCGGGGTCGTGCTCGAGCCGAAGGTCATCGGCACGCTCGCGGTGCGGCTCGGTGCCAAGTACAAGGTGGTGCGCCACCACCTCAAGCACTGCTACCTCGTGCTCAAGCTCGACCGGGCCCCGCAGGCCGCCGAGCAGGAGGCCCGTCCGCCGGCGCTCGAGCGCGCGCTGCAGGCGCTGACGAGCCTGATCGGGCCGACGGTCGAGCTCGTCGGCTACGACATGGCCCGCGAGGACGAGCTCGGGTCGATCACGATCTCCCACCAGGCCGGGACGAAGATGGCCGCCGGCGGTTACCGCACCCGCATCGAGGGCGTGGTCTCCACGATGATGGCCGGCCGCTGGCGAGCCCAGTGGGATCTCGAGCACGACCTGGCCCGGTTCGAGCAGCGCCCCCTGCTGCCTGGCAGCATCTGGCTGCCCGACACGCTGCCTGACGACATGGACGACCTGCTCGACAAGTACGACCAGGTGCGCATCCCCAAGGCCATCGACGAAGACGGCAACGAGCTGTTCTGGGAGCCCGCACGGGTGCCGCAGATGCTGATCACCGGCGGCACCGGCTCGGGCAAGACCTCCACCACTCACTCCATCGTCGGCAAGATCACCCAGTTCGGGTGGCCGGTGTGGGTCGCCGACGGCAAGGGCGTGGAGTTCCTGCACCACCGCACCTGGCCCAATGTGCAGATCGTCGCGACCACCGTCGAGGAGCAGGTCGCCGTGGTCTACCGCGCCTACACGATCGTCAAGGAGCGCTACCGCCTCATCACCCAGCAGGGCTTCCGAGTGGAGGACTTCGAGCCGCTCGTGGTCGTCCTGGACGAGTGGTCCGAGACCGTGCAGGGACTGCTCGGCTGGTACGACGACGTCAAGCAGCGCGGGGAGAAGAACAAGCCCCCGACGCTCAGCCACTACTCCTCCCTTGCCCGCCTCGCCCGCACCGCACGCGTGCACCTGATCGTCACGATGCAGCGCCCTGACGTGCAGCTGTTCGGCGAGGGCGGTGGTGAGGCACGCTCCAACTTCGGCGAGCGGATCTCCGTCGGACGTCTCGACCCGGCCGGCGCCAACATGATGTGGAACTCCACGTTCATCGGGGTCACCATCCCGAACGGCGCCCGCCAGCGCGCGATCACCACCGGCGCCGACGGGCGCCCCGTTGAGGCCCAGTGCTACCGGTTCCCCTCCATGACCGCCCCCGACGACAGTGAGGACGGCAAGCGACGCGAGTCCCTCAAGCCGCAGCACAACCGACACCCGCGCCTGCTGATCGTCCCGCCCGAGCCCCGGTACGCGGGGGAGGAGGAGCTGCCCCTCGGGTTCTGGGACTACGCCAAGGCGGACTGGGTCCTGGCCGAAGACCGCCCCGACCTCGACCCCGTCGTGATGGCCGCCCAGCACGAGCGCGCCGGCGACGCACGCACCGCCGCCTCCGCCCTCACCCTCCTCGGCGTCGGGACCTCGAGCCCGGCCAACGCGGCCAGCCTGCGCAAGGCCGTGATTGCCGACCCCACGGGCGATGCAGCCACCATCGTCGTGAACGCGATCGACCACGAGCTGCTGCTCGAGGCCGCCGAGCTCGTGATCACGGCGCAGTTCGTCTCGCGGCCGATGCTGCAGCGCAAGCTGCGCATCGGCTACGCCCACGCGGGACGCGTGCTCGACCAGCTGGCCGAGCACGACGTCATCGTCCTGCATGACCCCGACAGTGCGGCCGATGACGAGCAGGCCCCGAGCGGTGACGGCCGTGTCCTGGCCGGCCCCGACGACCTCGCTTCCACGCTCGAGCGGCTGCGGCCGCTCGCCGGCGCCGCCGCGGGCACCCGCGCCCGGACGGACGAGGACCCGGGCGGGGACGAGTGGGAGCCCAGCGAGCTGAGCACCACCACACCGGGCGACGCCTACGCCGGATTCGGCGAACCTCAGGCCATCGGCCCGGACAACCTCGTGGTCGGTGACCTCATTCAGATGGAGGACGCCGAGTCCGAGTGGGTGTTCGTCGACGAGCACCCCGAGCCCGACATCCTCGACGCCGGCTGCATCGCGATCTCCTGGCGCGGCGACGGCGACGAGTACGGCTCCGTGTCCCTGCCCGCCGACACCACCGTGATGACCCGCCGACCCCTGGAGCACTCATGAGTGACCAGCAGACCTCCGCCACCTCCTCCAACTCCGACAGCGACATCCTGGCGATGCTCGGCTTCGCCGTGTTCTTCGGCGGCGCCATCATCGGATCCCTCGGACTGCTGTGGCTGCGCGGCGTGCAGTGGCTCGTCGAGCACCACATCCTCGTGGCCGCCTCCGCCGACCCCCTGCTCGCGATCCCCGGCGGAGACGGAGCCGGGCTCGACCTGGCCCGCATCGTCATCGTCGCCGGCGTCCTGGTCGCGATCGTCGCCATCATCGCCAGCACCGTGCTGCGCAAGATCCGCCGCCGACGTCGGGAGGCACTGTGACCGAGAGCCGCCGCCTGAACATGAGCCTGGACGTCATCGCCCGGGACGCCGCCGCACGGATCGACGGCGCCGAGTGCGACGGGAAGCACCAGCTGTGGGGACGCCACGAGGCCGCGCACGCCTCCGCGACGACGCAGACCGACGCACGTGCCGCCGCCGCACCGCTGCTGCAGCTGTGCGCGAAGTGTCCGCTGCAGGCGGTAGCCGCGTGCGCCGACTGGGCACGCAAGGACCAGTACACCGGGATCGCCGCCGGCAGCGCCTGGCAGGTCGGCAAGCCCCAGCCGGCGCACTGGGTCAACGGGCACCCACCCGCCAAGGAGCTGCGCAAGGCGGGGTGACCACAACCGATGGACGCCTGGCGCGTCGGTCCCGCAGGGTAGGGGCATCAACCACCTGCGGGACCGACCATCCCGCCCGCCGAACCGGGAGTGATCCGCCATGGCGATCACCAGCACGTCCCCGACGCTGACCAACGACCACATCGACCTGCTCGTGACCGCCGCCGCCCGCTGGCAGATCCTCACCGACCCGACCACCGCGGCGTTCGCCGGCGACCACCACCTCGGCCTCACGCCCACGCAGGCCGGGCAGCAGCTGCGCCAGGAGAACCTCGCAGCCACGGCCCACCTCGCCGACCAGGGCAGCCTCAAGCCCGCCGACCTCGTCGACCCCGGCCCGTACACGCACGAGCCGATCCAGCACGTCGACCCCGTCGAGGTCATCAAGGCGGTCCACGCCGCCCAGCACGCCTGCGCGCCCAGCCCCCGCTGGCAGCACGGCACCGCGCGCAAGCTCCTGACCGCCGTCGCGACCGCGGCGACCTACCGGCTGCCCGGGTACGCCGACGCCCCGTGGCTGTGGACCCGCCCCCAGCGGCGCACCGGCATGCCCCTCGGGATCGCCACCGGTGATGACTACCCGCCGATCCCCGGCCTGCAGTGGCACGCCCCCGGCGAGCAGCTGCACGACCTGTGGGCCAAGGCACCCCTGGTGCTCATCACGCCCGCCGCGGCGCTCGAGCTGCCCGCCGACCTGGCCGCCCGCTCCGGGGTGTTCATCCTGACCACCACCGAGACGCAGGCGAAGATCTGGCTCGCCGTGCGCGACCTGAAGATGCAGACCGGCGTCCTGCACTGGCCCACGTGCGAGCCCTGGCTGACCGGCCAGCTGCGCGAGCCGTCACCGGAGTACGCCGAGCACCGCACCGCCTGACCACCCCGACACCAGGCCCGCCGCGGCACCGCCGTTCGGCCCCTGGCGTCGCCATATACTCGGGGCTGCCGGATTCGTCCGGCGGCCCCGGGCCGGGGATCAAAGCGGGGTGGTACCCGCTCCTCGGTCCGTCGTTCGCCGACCGGGACTCATATGTCGGGGTGGTTCCTGGCATACCCGGTCGGCGGGCGTTCGGGTCCCTCAACTTGATCCCCGCGGTGTCACAGACGACCCGCGGTGGACACCTTCCCCTCGGTGAGAACGCACCACCCTGCTCACCGAAGGAGAGGGCGATGAGCCTGACCCAGCACCACGAACCCGACCCGACGGCCCGACCGCCGGGTTCCAAGAACACCGCCGCGCCCACGCACGCCTCCGACCCCCGCCGGTTCGCGATCGCTTGCAGCGCATCGGCCCTCGTGCTCGAGCGTGAGGGTCAGGACGGCGCCGCGAAGCAGCTGCGTGAGCTCGCCGGCGATCGCCCCGCCTCCACGGGGGCGGACACATGAGCATCACGGTCTACAGCACGCCGGCCTGCGTGCAGTGCGACGCGACCTACCGTGCCCTGGACCGCAAGGGCATCTCGTACGACGTCGTCGACCTCACCCAGGACCCCGAGGCGCTCGCGATGATCCGTGGCCTCGGCTACCTGCAGGCACCGGTGGTCATCGCCGGTGACACCCACTGGTCAGGGTTCCGCCCGGACCAGATCGGCGCGCTGGCCTCCTCCACCACCGAGCGCTGAGCGCCGCGCTCTGGACCACCACGGGGCCGTGGGTCAGGGCTGCAGCGCGGTGCGCAGGACCTGCTCGAGGTCAGGCAGATCGTCCTCCACGACGATCACCAGCTGCAGACCGTGTCGGGCGGCGAGCTCGCGTTTGCGCGCGATCTTGGCGGCGTAGTCGCTCCTGGTGCTCAGGCCGGCCGCCTCGACCAGCACCCCGTTGATCGCCCAGTCGGCGCGCATCCCGTTGGGGTTGAGCTGCGCGTCGTAGGGGTAGGGCGGCTCGATGGTGTGCACGACGCCACGGGCGAAGAACCAGTCGTCGATGTACCGCTCGAAGAGGGAGCGGCACGGGTGCCCGTCGGCGGCGACGGTGTGGACACCGAAGGAGGGCCGCCAGCCCTCGCCGAGTACGCCGGCGTCGGCCAGCAGCGTCGACCAGGCCGGCGCCGCACCGCCCGGCTCGTGGTCACGGGGCAACGGAATCCGCAGGAGCACCTGCCGGACCAAGTCGCCAGTGCTCGTCCAGGGCACGCTCGCCGCCAGCACCCGGCGCGAGGGCGGCCCGCCGTTGTCGGCCGCGAGCGTCCGTACTGCCTCGTGTGCGGCCTCTTCGCGCTGGGGAGTCCACGGGAAGGGGACCCATGCGTTGTCGCGCTCTGGGTGGGGGATCAGGTCGGTTTGGCGGAGGAGGGCCGCCTGGGCGCACACCGTGCACACGTCGCTCGTGCGCAGTCGCAGGAGGGTGTCGAGTTCGTGGGCGGCGGGGACGTGCTCGCGCCGGCACACGAGACACTCGGTGGTCGCGAGCCGATCGGAGACGGCGGTAAGTCCGGCATGGGCGAGCGCGCCCATCGCGAGCAGGAACCGTCCGTGGGCGTTCGCCCCTTCGACGGGCAGTTGCGGCTGGGGGATCGACCAGTCGACGACGGCCTGCACGAGCTGCGGCTGGCCGGACTGTGCTGCGCCATCGCTCTCGTCGGTGCCCAGCTGGCCGAGCAGCGCGGGCTCTGGCGCGACGTCGTGCCAGGGCAGGGCCGCCCACCACTGTGGCGCGAGAGTACGCAGCCGAAACGCCGCGAGCCCCAGCTCGTGCACCCGCGAGATGCTGTGGGCCCACTCCAGCGCCGTCGGGGTCTCGTCGGGCAGCTCGAGCAGGGGAGTCGCCTCCCGCAGCGCGTCGAAGTCGTCGACGTCGAACACGAGGCTGCGGGATCCCCAGCCGATGTCGCCGGTGCGTGTCGGCGCTGTCGGGTCCAGAGGTTCGGCTGCGAACACGGCGTCCGCGGCGTCAGCGACGACACCGGGCACCAGCTGACGCGACGTCGCCGGCAGCTGCCGCGGGCTCTTCAGCGCACTTCGCCGGCTGCGGCTCGCAGCTCTGGCGTTGCGATCCACGATCCGAGGGGGCGGGTACTCCAGCAGGCCCTGGTACTTGCTGGTCTGCTCCGGATCGTCCGGGACCTGGTCGACGACGTCGCCGACGCGGAAGCCGTGCCACGCGGTAGCCTCCCGTCCGGGCTCGAACCACAGCTCGGACAGGCAGAACAGCGCCTCCGACTCGGGATAGAAGACGCCGAACGTCGTGCCGTCCTCATAGCGGGGGTCCCCGCCACCGAAGCCGAATGTCCACGCATCGGCCATGTAGGCGTTGACGTACACGCGCCAACGGGGCCGTGGCGAGTCCCACCCACCGATCGGTGGACGAACCTCATACCCCGCAGCCTCCAGCGCGGACGCGATGACGCGACGATCGCGCTGGTCGGCCACGTCGAGGACGTTCAGCCCCAGGTAGAGCCGGCCCACGATCGCGCGCTCCTTCTTCACCACGATCCGGGGCAGATACCTGGCCCGCTGCACCTTCAGAGTGAGCTCGGTTTCGCGCACCGGGACGTGTGGGCGCTCGGCCTCGTCCTGCGCCCACGCCAACCACTCCGCGGCATACGTCCGCGGCCTGCGCCGCCCCATCACGCCTCCCCACGAGACCTGGTCGTTCGCGCCCACCGCCCCCCACATCGTGGCCCGTCCGGATCTGCCGCGCGCCCCGAGTACCCGCCGACGACGTCGCGACGAAACTCGCAGGCAGGTGTCACAGACGACCCCGGGCAGACACATTCCCCGGGCATGAACGACCAGCTGTCCAACCTGATCGGGGCCGCGCTCAACGCCGGCCTCACGCTCTGGGCAGCCCTCACCACCCTCGCCGTCGCGCTGATCGCCACCTACGCGCTGACCAGCGCCCTCAAGGACGACACCGGCACCCTGCACGACACCCTCTGCCTCGCCGCAACCCTGGCGACAGCATCGGCACCGGCATGGGCCCTCATCTGGATCCGCGGCGGCATCCACCTCGACCCCACCACGTGGCTCTGCCTCGCCATCGAAGCCGTCCTCGCCACCGCGGCGCTCGCGGCACTGGCGCGGCATGAGGCGCACGACGACACCAAGGAGCACGCGCCGTCGGCGCGACGGCCGTCCCGCTCCGTGCCGACAGCCCACCGACACGCGTGACCGCGACCGACCGACCCGAAGGGCAGGACCTCCGCCGATGATGCGACACAACGACCCATGGCCCCTGTTGATCCTGCAGATTCTGGGCGGGGCTTTGGTCCTCATCGGCCTCTGGAGGGTCTCGCAGCTGGTCCCAGGAACGACGGCCGGTGAACCCGACCCTGGCGTGGAAGCCCCCCTCATGACGGAACCGCTGGCCAAGAACGCAGCCGCGAGCGTGACCACCGCCCGCGCCGAGCTCGAAGACCTCGACATCAAGGGGCGCGCCCCCAAGACCGGGTACGACCGCGAGCAATTCGGCGACGGATGGGCCGACCTCGACGACGACGGCTGCCACACCCGCGACGAGATCCTGCGCCGCGACCTGACCGACATCACGCTCGAGGCCGGTTCGGACTGCGTCGTGGACTCCGGCCAGCTCAAGGACCCCTACACCGGCACCGGCATCGACTTCACCCGCGGACAGGACACCTCCACCGCGGTGCAGATCGACCACGTCGTCGCCCTGTCCGACGCATGGCAGAAGGGCGCCCAGCAGTGGACCGCCGCCACGCGGGAGCGGTTCGCGAACGACCCAGCGAACCTGCTCGCGGTCGACGGCCCCACCAACGCGGCCAAGAGCGATGGCGACGCCGCTACCTGGCTCCCGCCCCACAAAGCCTTCCGCTGCGAGTACGTCGCCACCCAGGTGCACGTGAAGGCCGAATACGCCCTGTGGGTCACCCCCGCCGAGCACGACGCGGCCAAGCGGGTCCTGGACGCCTGCCACGCACTGGCACCCACCCACTGACCTGGAGCACCGATGCCCACCACACGCCGTCCCCGCGCGCTGCCCATCGACACGATCTACCTCCACTCGCTGCGCCTGCGCCTGCCGGCCCCCATGCACCCCACCTGGGCCATGTACTACCTCCTGGCCGTCACCGTCTCCGGTGCCACCGGCGCGATTCTCCTGGCCCGCTGGACCGACGCCACGTTCTGGCTCAGCGCCGCCGTCGGGGTCGCCCTGAGCGTCCTCACCGCCCTCGCCGGACGACACCTCGCCACCGCCTGGTGGCGCTCGCGCCCCCCGCTCGAAAACCCGGTGTCCTGGCTGTGCCAGAGGGCGCTCATCCGGTTCGACCTCGACTACGGGTGGATCCAGGCCGAGACCTGTGACGGGCCATCCGACCTGCGCGTGCAGCTGGTCTGCAGCTACTGCACCCAGATCGAGACAGCGAACTGGTGCCAGGACTGCATCGACACGGCCACCCAGACCCCAAGGCAGCAATGCACCGCGTGCGGGCGCCCCGTCACCGAGGTCCAGATCACAGCAGGAACCCGATGACCCCCGCGACGCCAGCGACGAGCACCAAGGAGAGCCCGATGCCCCGCCAGATCGCCCGAACCACCCGCGCACTACGTCGCAACTGGCGCGCCGTCGCCGGGTGGTGCGACGCCCACCTCGTGGCCATCGTGACCTCGGTCCTGCTGTGCGCGATCTGGCTCGGCATCGCCCCCGCGATCGCTTCCCTCATCCAGCACTACGCCGACGCCGCCCCCGCGGACCAGGCCGCACTGCTCGCCGTCGGCGGCACCGTGCTCATCGCACTCACCCGCATCACGGCGATCCGCCGCATCACAGCGCGACGCCGCCGACAGGGACCGGCGCTCGCGGCGATCCCGACTGCGCGGCTCCTCTCGGCCCGAACCCACCGCCACGCCGAGCTCGAGGGCATTCCTGCGCCCCTGCGCACCGTGTGGCTCGGCCTGTGCGGCCTGTACGGGGAGCCGTACGCGACGTGGGTGATCGCCAACGTCGACGACGACGCGACCCCCGAGAAGGTGCTCGCCTACGCCGAGGACCGCCACCACCATTGGGTGGAGGGCACTTACCGGGCGCGGGGGCGCGAGTCGTTCGCGCGGCACGAGGCCGCGCATGCGGTCGTCGGGCACGTGATCGGCTGCACCGTCCTCCAGGCCGACATCCGGGCGACCGAGACGACAGGCGGCCAGACCCACACCATCCTCCCGGTCCCGTTCCCCGCCGAGCACGACGCAGCCTGGATCCGCATGCGGTCCGGGCTCGCCGGCCGCGCCATCGACATCCTCAGCGGCCAGCACGACCACGGATCAACCAACGACGTCGAGTCGGCGACCAAGGACGCCGCAATCATCGTCTCCACCGGCCTGCGCCCCACCGGATACACAGGGCCGCTGACCACCGACTCCCTCCTCGCTGCCGCCAGCTCCGAGGCACGTCGCATCCTGCTCGCTCGTCAGGACGTCGTCGACGCCATCGCCTCCGCGCTCATGGAGAAGGAAGTGCTCGGGTCGCACGACCTACGAGCACTCCTGCCGGCCACAACGGACGACGTCGTCGTTCCCGGCCGCGCGAGCTTCGCGACACGCGCCGCAGCTGCCGGCCAGGTCGACATCAACGAGGCCTGGCGCGCCATGGCCGGCCCGGCCCAGTCCGAGGACCCCGTGGTGCAGGTCGCCTTCCGTCGCGCGCACGCGGCCGCCCCGGCCGCAGCTCGCAAGGCGGACAGCTGATGCTGATCAGCATGCGCACGGCCAGCGACGTCACGCCTCGGACTTCTTCTGCGGCGGCGGCGGGTCTAGCACCGGCATGGCCCAGATCGACGGCCTGCGGATCATCCACGCGTCGAACCACTGGCATCTCGCCGTCGCGGTGCACAACCTCAACCACCCGGACACCGACCACTCGTCAGTCGACCTGCACCAGGAGGACCCCGCGTTCTTCCCCACGACCGACGTCGCGTGGTTCAGCCCCGAGTGCACGAAGTGGTCCCAGGCGAACGGCTCGGCGCCGCTTCCCGCCATCGAGGAGGGCCTGTTCGAGGACCCACTGTCGGCCGAGGCCACGACCCGTTCGCGCCTGCTGATGTTCGACGTGCTCAGGTACGCCGAGCACCACGCCTACAGGTACCTAGTGGTCGAGAACGTGATCGACATCGCCACCCAAAGCCGCTACCGCCTTGCCTGGTACGAGTGGCGCAAGCAGCTCTCCGCACTCGGCTACCGCTTCCGCGTCATCTCGCTGAACTCCATGCATGCCAGCACCTACGGCCAGCCCGCGCCACAGTCGCGCGACCGCATCTACATCGTGTGCTGGCGCGAGGGGGAGCGCGCTCCCGAGCTCGACCGCATCCTGCGCCCCAAGGCGTACTGCCCGAAGTGCCGCGAGGTGGTCGCCGCCGTCCAGTCATGGAAGAACGGCAAGAAGGTCGGCCGCTACCGCCAGACCTACCTCTACGTGCACAGCCAGTGCGGCACCGTCGTCGAGCCCGACTGGCTGCCTGCGTCAGCCGCGATCGACTGGTCGATCCCCGGCGAGCGCATCGGTGACCGGCTCAAGCCGAAGACCCGCGCGCGCATCGCGGCGGGCATCGCCCGCTACTGGTCGCCGCTCACCCTCGAGGCAGCCGGCAACACGTACGACGCCGCCGACCCAGCGCACCCGAACCACGGCGACCCGGAGGCGTACTACCGAGCGTGGCCGGTCGAGCAGGCCATGCGCGCGCTGCACACCAGCAACAGCAAGGGCCTCGCCGTGCCGGTCGAGGGCCGCGACGGCAAGGAAACCCTGCCGCTCGACATCCCGATGCGCACCCAGACCACGCGCGCGGAGACCACCCTCGCGCACCAGCCGTTCATCACCGAGATGTACGGCACCTCGACCGCGCGCTCGGTCGCCCAGCCGGCGGGGACCTTCACCGCCGGCGGGAACCACCACGGCCTCGTCACCGACCGTGAGCCGCTGGTCATGACGAATAACCACCAGAACCGGGCCCGGCGGACGTCCGAGTCTGCGCCCACGCTCACGACCGCGACCGGCGGCGGGTCCGGGCTCGTCACCCCGGCCGGCGGGTCGTGGAACGACGACGCGCGCACCACCGACGAGGCCCTGCGCACGCTGCACACGCGTGAGGCGTACGCGCTCGTCACCCCCTACTACGGGACCGCGCGCGAGGGGCGCCCGGTGAGCGAGCCCGTCGGCGCGCTCACCACCCGAGACCGGTACGCGCTCACGACGGCGCCAGACCGGGACGCGCTCATCCACCGCCACAACTCCGGTGGCGCCGAGATGACCACGCCCGCGTTCGAGGAGCTCCGCACGCTCACCACGGGCGGGCACCAGTCCCTGCTCCAGCAGCTGCGCCCCCGCGTCACCGCGGAGGACATGGCAGCCGCGATGGAGATGGTGCCGGAGGTGCTCTTCCGCATGTTCCGCCCGCACGAGGTCGCGGCGGGCATGGCCTTCCCGAAGACCTACCGGTGGGACGCGCTCAACGACAAGGGCCGCACGCCCTCGAACCGTGACCTGGTCAAGATGGCAGGCAACGCCGTCACCCCGCCCGCGTCGCGCGACATCATGGCGGTCGTCATGGAGGCCCTGACCGGCGAGCGGGTCTCGTTCTCCCTGGCGGCGTGAGCGAGCACGGACGGCAGGTCAGGGCGCCGTCTCGAACTTCACGCCGGCGTCGGGGTGGCCCACGACCCAGAGCGTGACCTTCACCCTGCGCCGCACGGCCATGGTCAGTGCGCCTCGTCCCAGGCGTCGAGCATGCCGACGAACTTGTCCTCGCGCTCCGGGCAGCCGGTCTGGATGACACGCATGGTCTGCCAGACACCCGGGGCGGCGGGCTCGGCCTGGTCTGAGGTGGAGTCCATCACCAGGCCGCGCAGACCACCGCGCTCGTCCAGGGAGCCTGTGTCGCGCACCCCGGCGCACACCAGCGGCTCGAACGCGGCCAGGTACTCGGGGTCTTCGAAAGCATCGATGACGTACTGCGACACGTGGCCGTACCGCTCGGCGACTGCAACGGCGCGGGCGGCGTCCTCGGCTTCGGCCTTCACCTTTTTCTCGGTCTTGCTGGACCGCTTGATCGTGGCGGCCCAGTCGCCGGCGAGCGGGTGGTCCGGGCACAGCATCATCGCGGCACGAATCTCGTTCTTCTGCGGCTTCGTGAGCATGTCCGCCGTGGCGTAATCGTCAGCGGCGTCGTTCTGGGCGCATATCGCGTACAGCACGCCGATGTCGTTGTCGTCGTATCCGGAAGCGTCGTAGGCAGCGAGCTCGAGGCCGGTGGTGGGGGTGACGGCTTCCCATGTGTCGCACAGGTCATATTCGCTCGGCCACAGCGCCGCGAGATCGGTCTGCATTTGAGTGCCGTCGTCGCGGGTGATGTACAGGTCACCCTGCTCGTCGTCGTAGCAGTTGAGTACCACGGGCTCGGGTGATTCCTCGGTCGGCTCGAGGGACGACAGAGGGCTGGGTTCCTCGGTCGTCGGAGCGGCCGTGACCGTCGGGATAGGTGATGCGGCGCTGTCGGCAGGGGGGTTGTTCTCAGCGGGGGAGCACGCGGCCAGCAAGACGAAGACGCCGACTGTGACGGAAGCAGTCGCGGGGCGACGGTTGACGTTCATGCGGTCCTCACGCGGAGACAGTAGGTCGTCCGACATCGATCGGGTGCCGGGAGCGACGACAAATCACCCGGGCAAATCAGAGACCCCGCGGGTATGACTGGACCCGGTCGCGGGTGGGTGCCTGAGTCACCATCATGGGCCAATGGCCGCACCCACGCCGTTCCGCTCCTCTCGCCACACCCGCGCGATCCTTGTGGCTGACTGGCGCGACGCAGAGGAGCTCGCACGGTGGCATATGTGTGAGGTGCTCGGGTTCCGCGATGCCGCCCTCACACCATCCGGCGCAGATGGAGGCATTGACGTCGTGTCGGCTCGTGCGCTGGCGCAGGTGAAGCACCACAACACGCCCGTCGGCAGCCCGGAAGTGCAACAGCACGTCGGCGCCTCCCACGGGACGAAGGACGCTCTCTTCTACGCCCTGTCCGGGTACACCGCAGCGGCGCTCGAATACGCCAACACTGCCCAGCTCGGCCTCTTCACATACAACATCTACGGCGACGTCCACCCCACCAACGACCGCGCGCGCCAGCTCCAAGCGCGCAGCGCAACGACTACTCCTGAGACGGAACGGGACGCCGCGAGCGAACGACTCCATCGCGATGCAGCCGCCGCGGCCGCCACCTTCGACCGCGAGCTGGCCGCCGCCGTGCGGTTCAGCGAGCAGTTCTCATTCGCACGCACCTTGGAAGCCGACGAAGTTGAGGACCTTCAGCGGTTCGTCCTGGTCGAACTGATGTCGATCCTGGCCATGCTCGAGGACGTGCGGCAGGCCTGGGCCGAGGATGACCAGTCTGCGGTTCTCACGAACGCGATCGTCGCGGAGTTGGGAGTGGAGCGCTCCTGGCAGGAGTGGATCCATACACTCGCGCACTGGCGGCACCGTGCACTAGAGGTATACGCCCGACTGGTCGCCAGCAAGGAACGCGGTCGTGCCAAGACACTGGATGACAGGGCGAAGGTGTTTCTCGCCGACGCGTATCGCCGAGACTCGGAAGACGAGCTCCGGCTCACCGATCGGTGGAAGTCGCGACCCGTCGGGAACGACCTCCGCTACACCGACGTGGACACCGACTGGTACATCTGGGCGGTTGAGAGGATGGCGGAAGTTCCCGAATGGTGGCGCCCCGTCATCGACGCCCAACTCTTCGGACTTACGAGCGAGCAGCACCTGCAGCGCAGCGACGTCGATAGTTCTGACTACCGCGATGGCGGCCCCTGGACCCTCGTGTAGCTCACGGATCTCCCGCTACGACACCCGCGTCGCCCGACAGGCCCTGTGCTGGATACCGGAACTGGGGGCATGGGGTGCCGTGGGAGGTGGGCGAGGAGCCGCCTGGTTTGGGTGGTGGCCGGTAGCGTCGAGAGCACCAACCACATCGGTGGCCTGACCAGCCACTTTGACCGGGCCGGCCCGCTTGTTGGCCGCAGGGAGTGATCCACGATGAACGCTGCGCTGCAGACGATCGAGTGCGCCAGGATCGACGCGCTGAGGACCGGGGACGAGTTCCGGGTCCTGGGCACGCTGGCATGGGGGCGCGTGCGCCACGCGACGCGTGAGGTGGTGTTCGTCGACGGGGCCGTCGGGGAGCGGAGCCTCGCGCTCGACGACTGGGGTGTCACCGAGGTCGAGGTACGCCGGGCCGACCACGCGGGAGAGGTGCGCATCGACATCCTCACGTGGGGCGGCGAGCGCTTCGAGTGGCACTCCACCTGCTACGTGCCCCCGACGGCCGACCGGCGGGACCTGATCCTGGCCAACGCGCCGTACGCCTACCTCGGCCTGCTCGAGGAGATGCTCGAGCCCAACGGGCCCGCGCGGTACCGCATCGGCACCCACACGATCTTCGTGCGGGAGGTGTGAGCGATGGTCCACGAGCACATGATCCCGGTGCTGTTCGACGTCAACGCGCCCACCGAGGAGGAGGCCGCACAGATCCTCGTCGACCACCTCGTGGCCCACCTGAGAGGCGCCGTGCCGACAGGGGAGTTCCCCGAGCAGGGGATCGAGGCATGGTGGCTGCCCCAGGCCGAGCACAAGCACATCGACGGCAACGACCGAGACGCCCTGCACCTGGTCGAGCAGCCGACCACGCACCAGGACGACCCGTCGGCGAGCGACGTCGACGACCGACGCCCCTCGACCACCTGACCCACCCCGTCCCGACAGCGCGCCGGCCCCGTCCACCAC